>JACDAK010000335.1 GCA_013695495.1 Blastocatellia bacterium
CCCTTTACCATCTCGAGTTTTATCTCAGCACCCTCGCCCGGTTTCAGCGTCACGGTCATTTCATCGGTTCGGATCGCCGAACCATCCGTAGTCGCCGTTGGTGCGGTCGTCGCAGCTGGCTGGTCAGGTATCGCTGCCCCGCCGAATGTGCCCCGTGCTGTTTCAGCTTCAGTCGCTATGCGAGCTTCCTCTGCAAGCGAGATCTTGATCTCGCCCATCTGCGTCAGACCGATCACGCGCCCGATGCCTGTCGGATCGATGCCGTATTCCGATGGCAGAACTATCGCTACCAAGAGAACGGCTGCGACTATGATCGCGATAATTGTCGAACGAATTAATTGACCGCTGCTTGGCAATTCGGCACGATTTGGAAGGTCGGTGTTATACATATTTTAATTTCATGCAGCAAAGTAACCCGTCAATTGATAGCCGACCAGCATAAATCCGGCGATCATCATCAGCACATTTGCGGTATAAGCGTGCTTCAAAAAGCTGTCAGTTCTTCGCCAATAACCCATAACGATCAGGATAGCGGCAAGTGCGAGCAGTTGGCCGATCTCAACTCCGACGTTGAATGCCAACATGTTCGGTATCAGGCCGTCTCGCGATATCTCGTATTCCTGGATCTTCGTCGCCAACCCAAAGCCGTGTAAAAGCCCGAATGCAAGCGTGGCGATTTTTGTATTCGGTTGTACGCCGAACCAACGCTGAAATGCACCGATATTGTCGAGAGCCTTATAAACTACTGAAAATCCGATTATCGCATCGATCAGATAGCTATTGATGTTTGTGCCGAAATAAACCCCCGCCAGCATCGTCACCGAATGGCCGATCGCAAACAAACTCACATAAATGCCGATATCCTTAAGCTTGTACAAAAAGAAGATCACGCCGAGCAAGAACAAGATATGGTCGTATCCCGTGAACATATGTTTTGCTCCGAGGTAAATAAACGGCATCAGGTGAACGCCGGAGATCTCCTGTATATAACCCTTGTCGCCCTCGGCAACCGCATGAGCATAGCCATCGGCCGCAAACAGTAATAATACAATCAGCCCGACGAACGCCCAGCGAAGCTTAAACAAAACTTCGACCCTAAACTTGACCATAAATTTTGGTGACGTGACCTAACAACCTAAGATTAGTTTTTGGGGCGTGGAATTGCAATTTACCCGACCCCATGTACTCCAAACCACAGCTTAAGCTGCAGCCCCGATGTGTTAGAATATCGGCATAACTTCCCGCGCAGTTCGGCCGGCGAAACCTTCGGCACGTTCTCGCATCGAAAACCTCGGAGTAGTAAAACCAATGCAATTAAACCCCGTCGCCTCAGTTCTAAGTCTTGTATTTCTCATCGCCGGAATCACTCTAAGCTGCGCCGCACAGCCGCGTCCGACTGACGATGCTCTTCGGTCGCTTCGTGACATCACCGTTAACGGGCGGCTTCCGGCTGAATCGGTGGTCGCCGACATCGAACGTCGCTTCGCCGGCACCGAGACCGGAGCGTTGGCAAAGCTGCTGCGTGCGCGCATTCGTTTCGAGAACAAAGATTTTCGCGGGGCGGCCGAAATGCTCCGCGGTGAAGAATTCGCGAGGCTCACCGCCGTCGGCGATTACGCTCTATGGCTCCGCGGTCAGGCGTTGCAGAACGCGGGCGATCACCCCGCAGCGATGGAAGCCTTTGACGCCCTCATGCTCCAGTTTCCGGATTCGCTCCGAGCATCCGAAGCACGCTTTTTGTGGGCGTCGTCGGCCATAAGCTCCGGCCGGCACGCATCTGTACCCGCAGCCCTCGCCCAAATGGTCGCTGACCGCTCGGCCCGTGCGATGCTCTGGACGGCGAGAGCTCACGATGCGTCAGGCGAACAGGCGTCGGCATTACGCTTCTACCGCAACGCCTACTTCAGCGGCGCCGGCACTGCTGCATCGAAAGATGCGGGCGAAAAGCTGACGGCCCTGGGCCAGCCTCTGACCCCGACCAACGCCGAAGAAGCTGAGGCACGTGCCGCTCGCCTTTTCGCACTTCGTAACCACGCTGACGCCATCACCGCATATAACGAACTCGTCGCGGCATTCCCGGCAGTTGCAACGCCCGCCGTTCAGTTGAACCGGTTGATCTCGGCCGCAAACGCAAAGCGACCGAACGACGCTCAAACTGCATTCAACGCCATCCCCATCTCGGCTAGCGAAAAGGAGCAAGCGTTCTATGAATTGACGATGGCGTACGCTCGCAATCGCGCGTGGCCGCAGGCACGTCAGACCGCCGAGCATATGCGCGAACGCTTTCCTGCGAGTGCTCTAACGCCGAAGGCTTGGGTTGACGCGGGCTATTCCGCCCGCGATGCCCGCAACAAAGGCGAAGAGATCTACTTCCTCCGCACCGCACTAACCGCCTACCCCCGTGCCGTCGAGGTCGCGGGTGCACAGTTTGAACTCGCATGGCTCGAACACGAAGCGAAGAATCACGCCCGCGCTGCCGATCTGCTCACCGAACATCTCGCCCGCTATGCCGATAAAGATTCGAGTAACCGCGGCCGCGCCGGCTATTGGGCAGCCCGCAACGCCGAACGAGCTGGCCGCATCGCCGACGCATGCGCTCTTTACGACGCCCTGGTCTATCGCTATTCCGCCAACTGGTACGGCCACATTGGTCTCGAACGGCTAACGTCACTCCGCGGCCGCGGGCAGTGCCAGAGCGCACCCAGTTTCAGTGCTGATTCGATGACGCCGCAGGCCGCCGCCAATCTGCGGACGATCATCGTCGCACCCGAGACGGCAGGCCCACGCGAACTCGCACGGGCACAGAAAAGCGACCAGCTCAGCACGATCGGCCTCTTTGACTGGGCGATCGAAGAACTGCAAGACGCCCAGCGCACCGCTCAGAATTCGCCCAAGATCAACCTGTCGCTGGCAAGGCATCACCGCATGAAGGGCAACAATGTCGCCGCCCTGCTCGCTCTCGCGAAGAGCTACCCGGATTACGCACAGATGTTCCCGGAAGAAATGGGCCGCGACGAATGGGACATTTTCTATCCGCACATCGCCTGGGACCAGATCAAACATTGGGCGAAGGTCCGCAACCTCGATATCTACCAGGTCGCCGGCCTCATCCGCCAGGAATCCGTTTTCGACGCACGAGCACGTTCCAGTGCGAACGCATACGGCTTGATGCAGCTTTTGCTGCCTACGGCACGACTTGTGGCTCGAAAGTACGGCGTCGGTGCTGATCTATCAACCGCAAACGCCCTGTATCAGCCCGCACTGAATATCGAACTCGGAACCGGCTATATGCGCGATCAGCTTACGCGGTTTGGCCGAGTCGAATTCATGGCCGTCGCCTACAATGCCGGTCCCGGACGCGTCACAACCTGGAGCCGCACGCTGCCGACAGAGATGGACGAATATGTCGAGGCCATCCCCTTCCGCGAAACGCGCGGTTACGTACAGGGCATAATACGCAACACCGCCCAATACCGCCGGCTTTATGACGAAGACGGCAACTTCAAACCCAACGTCGGCACCAAACCCGTCCGCGGCGCCATCGACGGTGCTGACCCGCAGCAGCTTGCTCTAGAGTTTCCTGATGTCGTTGTTGATCGAAGCGGCGAGTGATCT
>JACDAK010000358.1 GCA_013695495.1 Blastocatellia bacterium
TATGGGGACACCCAAACCTTTATTTTCTGACACTTCGAAAGCCACCAACTGTGTTTCTCTACAGACATCACCTGGGGGAAAATCCCGTCTCTCATTATCTTACTGATCGGGCTAAACGCGACTTGGATAGGACCCGCCCCGAACTGCTGATCGTCCAGACGAAGGGAGATCCTCCCGGCTGGATTATGGACCAATATATTCAAATGCCGGACGAACAGGATGGACGGGCCTTCACCTTCTACATCCGGCGGGACAGCAATATCGAAAGGCGTCTCAAATAAGAGACTGTGGCAAAAATCCCGTATTTCTAGGGCAATCAGCCCCAATTTCTGATCGAGCGAAAACGTAGAATCGAATCGCGACTGCGCCATCCGACCCGGAGAAACCGACTGCTCGTGTTCTCCGAATTGAACCGGTCGCGTAGCCAGAGACGACCGCTGCAATGGCACTTTTGTGTCGCAACACATCGACCGTGCTGCAAGACACAATTGTCGCGTTCACGTATCTGCACAATCCAATCCAACTCGCTCCTACCCCAACAAACGCCACGTGCGGCCGTGCCAGGACACGTGCCCGGAATTCAATGCGGTTCGCAAGGAACCAACTTCCGAATCGCGTCCGTCAACGCCCTGCCGCACCGCTTTTGACACCCCGATCGGTAGCCATGCGGATCAAGGCACTCACGTTACCCGCAAAGGTGCGATAAACGCCGAAGAGGGCCGTTTCGGCATCATTCCGGGCTCGATGTCAGCAAGTCGTTCATCATCAAGGGCCGCGGAAATCCCGAATCGTTCAACTCGTGTTCGCACAGTGCCGGCCGAAAGATGTCGCGTACCAAGGCGAAGGCGAAGTACTCGATCGATGACCTGAAGCGCAGACCGCCGGCGTCGAGTGACGAAAGGACAAAGGCGTTGTCGACGAGATCCCCGGTGCCTACAAAGACATAGAGGAAGTCATGCATGCCCAGCAAGACCTCGTCGAGGTCTGGCCGAGCTAAAGCAGGTCATCTGCGTCAAAGGCTAAAGTTCAGAGTTCCACCTTCAGGGGCCATCGCACTTCTCACAAGAATTATTTGTGGGGACGCCGATCGCTGGCTATGGCTGGAACTCCGAACTTTAAGATCCACCCCGAGCTATCCACTCTGCCCGCCTCTTTATCGCCGCCAGCAATAACCATCTTATCGCCACGATCCCAAACCTTGCCCATCGCCAGTATCTGAAGAACTTCCTGCGGGCTTCATCGTCTGTAGCGACGGCCCGAACCTCGTGGACGAATTTCGTAACACCCGGTTCGCTTCCATTCGCCTCCAAGGACCAAATGATTTTTACCTGATCCGGCTCTGCGAATGCAGAAAAGTCGGCGGCGGGCACCGCCGTGAATTTCACATCGCCGAACCACGGCTGGCAGACGGCTCCGCATATTAATAAACGACCGGGCTCTTCGACCAAAGTTCCCCACCCGAGCTTGCGGGTTTCTTCAACCATCCCCATGGGCCGACGCTCGTCGGGCGTGCCGCCGAGTAAAACTTTGCGTGTTCGGATTATCGCGCGGATGATCCAGATCGACTGCATATCGATCTCATATGCGGTACGCATTACGACGGCGGCCGGGGCCTTGGTCGTCTTTTCGAACCTCTCAAAAACGTCGGGGTTCGGAATAAATGCTTCGAGTGCAGATACCATCCGCCAAAGATACCATAATACAAAAAACCCGCTCATTGCTGAACGGGTCTTAAAAATGAAGCGGTCCGTCACGGTTCGCGCTAGCCGCACGATCCTGTTACCGGTCCCGTTCCGCGTCGATTATCGACATAGGTTTGCGGACGGCCCCCGTCATTTCTGTGTGTCGCCGAACCCACTCCCTGGCAGGTATTGAATGTGAGTCGAAGCCGATCTCGGCCCTCTACAATATGTCGAAGGTTAATGACGCAATGATTCGATTCGATCTCGCCTTTACCCTCGACAATAATGTTATTGCAGTCGACGATGCGGTAATCACCTGAACTGGAGTTTACAAGAATAGTGACTCCGCGACGCTCATCTTGAAGTGCAGTATCAAACGGCGTCATCAGGAACGCACGCGTAAATCCGGATCGTGTTCCGAGACCGACGATCTGGCCGTGGTCGTT
>JACDAK010000364.1 GCA_013695495.1 Blastocatellia bacterium
AAAGTATACGCTTTATGCATGCATAGGCTTGGCTGCCGCGTTGTTCGGCGTTGGTATGAATGCAGCCGTAGCCTTCCTCAGGCCATGCGGACTGTTGCCGCAGTTCCTTTGCGGGTAGAGAGTTCGCAAAAATACTATGTCTACTGAAATGAAAATAGCGATCGTGGGGGGCGGCCTCGCCGGCCTCGCCGCGGCAATGAAGATCGCAGAAGCGGGACATTCCGTAGACCTGATCTCGGTGGTCCCGGTCAAACGCTCACACTCCGTGTGTGCACAGGGTGGCATCAACGGCGCGGTGAATACGAAAGGCGAAGGCGATTCGCCTGCAAAACATCTTGACGACACTGTCTATGGCGGTGACTTTCTAGCCAATCAGCCGCCCGTCAAAAGCATGACGGACATGGCTCCGCAGATCATTTATCTTTTTGATCGAATGGGCGTTCCCTTTTCCCGAACGAAAGAGGGCCTGCTCGACTTTCGCAGATTTGGCGGAACGCTACATCACAGAACCGCCTTTGCCGGAGCTTCGACCGGTCAACAGCTTTTGTATGCCCTCGATGAGCAGGTTCGCAGATTTGAGGTGACGGGCAAGGTCAACAAATACGAAGGATGGGAGATGCTTTCGCTGATCCTCGACGACCATCAGGTCTGTCGCGGCCTCGTCGCGATGAACTTGCAAACCCTTGAATTAAAAGCGTTTAAGGCCGACGCAGTGATCATGGCGACCGGCGGCCCCGGCCTGATCTTCGGCAAGTCGACCAACTCGATGACGTGCACCGGCTCCGCGGTTTCGGCTTGCTATCAGCAAGGCGCACGTTACGCGAACGGCGAGTTCATCCAGGTCCATCCGACGTCGATCCCGGGCGAGGACAAGCTCCGCCTTATGTCTGAATCCGCTCGCGGTGAAGGCGGCCGGGTGTGGGTGCCACGGACCGACGGCGACACACGCGACCCGCGCGAGATCCCCGAATCGGAACGCTGGTACTTCCTTGAAGAGAAATATCCCGCGTATGGAAATCTCGTTCCCCGCGACATCGCGACACGCGAAATATTCCAGGTCTGCATCGAAGGCCACGGGGTCGCCGGCGAGAATCAGGTCTACCTCGACCTGACTCACATCCCGGCTCAAACGCTGACGCGCAAGCTGGGCGCGATCCTCGAGATCTACGAAATGTTCGTCGGTGACGACCCCCGCCACATACCTATGCGGATCTTCCCCGGCGTGCATTATTCGATGGGTGGCCTCTGGGTCGATTTCGAACAGCGGACTAACATACCGGGTCTATTTGCGGCTGGGGAGTGCGATTACTCCGTCCATGGAGCAAATCGACTTGGCGCAAATTCCCTACTATCGTGCGTTTACGGCGGCTTTGTAGCTGCACCGTCGGCGCTCGAGTACGCCAAGAACGTCGAACGAGGCGATACTGAAACGACCGGGATTTACGACGCCGAATTGAAGCACCAGCAGGAGATCAACGACAGTATCATCAAGAGCGAAGGCGGCGAGAACCAGTACAAGCTGCACGACGAGATGGGCAAGTGGATGACCGACAACGTCACGGTCGTACGGTATAACGAGAAATTAAAGGCCACAGACGAGAAACTGCTGGAACTTCAAGAGCGTTTCAAGAACATATCGATCAACGATTCAAATCTTTGGGCCACGCAGGCGGTTCCTCATGCACGTCAGTTGTGGAACATGATGCAACTCGCACGCGTGATAACGCTTGGAGCGTTGAACCGGAACGAATCCCGCGGCGCACATTACAAGCCCGAATTCCCGGATCGCAACGACGAAGAGTGGCTAAAAACGACGATCGCTGAATATTCCGACGAAGCTCCGGTGCTGAGCTACGAACCGGTCGACGTCTCGATCATCGAACCACGCAAACGCGACTATTCCAAGGGGAAGGCTCAAGGCAAATAGGCCGGCGCCATTGATATGACGAACAACGGACACATAGAAAAAAAGCGGCTCGAAAACCCGCCGAAAAAATTCAAGCTCAAGATACAGCGCCGCGAGAAGGCGGATGCTCCGGTGTCGTGGGATACCTTCGAGCTGCCGTACCGCCGCAATCTTAATGTCATCTCGGCATTGATGGACGTGCGCAAGGAACCCGTCACTATCGAAGGCAAGCAGACGACTCCGCCTGTGTGGGATATGAGCTGCCTGGAGCAGGTCTGCGGCATCTGCACAATGGTGATCGACGGAAAGGTTCGCCAATCCTGCTCGGCTCTGATCGACGACCTGCTGCTCGCTTCCGGCACCGACGAGATCACGCTGCAGCCCATGTCCAAATTTCCGAATATCCGTGACCTGCGCGTCGATCGATCGCGAATGTTCGAACATCTCAAGCAGGTTGACGCGTGGATCGAACTGGACGGTTCGCACGACCTTGGCCCGGGGCCGGCAATATCGAACGAGACCGCACAGGAGCGTTACGAGTATTCGCGGTGCATGACATGCGGCTGCTGTCTCGAGGCATGTCCCCAATACGAGGGCGATCAGTACATCGGCCCGCAAGCGATCGCACAGGCTCGGCTGTTCAACATGCATCCGACCGGCAAGACCGACATCGAGGAAAGGCTCAACGGATTGATGGGCGACGACGGCATAGGCAATTGCGGCAACGCGCAGAACTGCGTGCAGGTGTGTCCGATGTCGATCCCGCTTACGAAGGCCATTTACGAAACAAACCGCGACATCACGGTCAACGCACTTTTCGGATGGCTTAAGAAGTAAACGGCGGCTCCCGCCCCCGGCATTATGCCTTTTTCACGGCACCTGAAAAGATCGCTCGAAAAATCGATCACTCTCAGGTCTGTTTACTGGTCCGTCGTGCTTAACCGGGTCGACCGCCGAGCCGCGGAGGCTCCCCTACTGCCGCGCACGGATGCTCGACAGACTATCGTGTTCGCTCGTCTCGATTCGATCGGCGATTTTGTGCTCTGGACCGCCACCTTCCCTGCCCTCAACAGTATCTATTCCCGCGACAGGTTTCGCCGGATTCTCATAGCAAACCGCATCTGGGCGTCGCTTGCGAACCTCACTAAGTTTTTTGATGACGTCATTGAGGTGGACCGGCGAACCTTTGCCATGTCGCCAATTTATCGTGGTGAGATCGGCCGGGCGGTCGCAGAACTCGGAGCGGACGTATTCATCAACCCCACGCTCAGCCGCGACTTCCTTTGGGCTGATTCGCTTGCCCGGGTCTCAGGCGCAGACGAGACGATCGCCAGTACCGGGGTCTTCAATAGAATGACTCCGTGGCAGGGACGCGTCGCAAATCGTTGGTACACCCGACTCCTGGACGCTCCGGCGGAACCGACACACGAGTTGATCGCGAATCATAGGTTCGTGGAACAGCTGACACCTGCGGGTTCGACTTTTGAACTTGAGCCGCCGCGGCTTCCGCTTCAGAGGGCACCCGGCGAAAGGATCGTTCTGTTTTTAGGAGCCCAGGAAGCGTTTCGGCGGTGGCCGGTGGAGCATTTCGCAGCGGTGGCGACAGATCTAGCGAGCGGCGGATATGAGGTCATCGTCGCTGGCGGGCCAGGTGAGGAGCATTTGGGTAAGGACTTTGGGCGGGTCTATGAAGGCGAGTTTTGCGATCTTACGGGTAAAACACGTCTCACCGAATTTGCAGAGCTGCTGGCCGGTGCATCCCTCCTGATCACGAATGACACCGGCGCCGGCCACATCGCGGCTGCCGTCAACTGTCCTGCGGTCATAATAAATTCCGGTGCGCAATCCGACCGGTTCTTCCCATATCCGCGGGAATTGTCCGCGAAGGGGTTGAAGCAGATCGCTGTTACATTTGAAATGCCCTGCTTCGGATGTGATTGGAATTGTGTATATAAGGAGCTAGGTCCCGACCGCGTTCGGCCGTGTATCAAGCAGATCTCGCCAGCGTCCGTAAAGCAGGCTGCGCGGACTTTATTGCAGCGTTGAAAGTGTCGAAACGTCGTCGTAGTGCATTGGCGGCATAGGCGTTTCGTCATCGCGCTCAAGCAGCTCTTTCAGGCCCGCGGCCGTCAAAGGCTTTGATAGCAGGAAACCTTGACCGCGTTCGCAATCGAGGTCGATCAGCGATTTCACCTGCTCTTCGGTCTCGATCCCTTCCGCAACCACCGTCAGTCCCAGATTTCGTGCGAGGGCAAGGATGGTACGAACGATCTCGATATTCGCTCCGTCGTCGTTTATCGGGCATACGAATGACCGGTCGATCTTGAGCGTCGAGATCGGAAGCCGCACCAGATAGCTCAGGTTAGAATAACCCGTCCCAAAATCATCAATATCCAGCTCAATGCCCATTTCGCGTATCTTATGCAGCATCTCGATCGCGCGTTCCTGATATTCGATAAGGACCGATTCAGTTATTTCAAGCTTTAGTTGGCTTGCGGCATAGCCGGTTTCTTCGAGAATATTGCATATCCGGCTGAGCAGGTCGGCACCGGCAAACTGGCGGCACGACAGGTTCACGCTCAGCTTGAGCTGGCTACCGTTCGGTGCATGCGAGTAAACTTCGCGCATCTCTAAACACGCCCTCCGCATGACCTGATCGAGAACCGCGTCGATCAAACCGGTCTCCTCCGCGAGCGGGATGAAACGGCTCGGCGAAATGTCGCCGAGTTCCGGGTGCGTCCAACGTGCCAGCGCTTCCACACCGGTCGGCTTCATCGTTCGCAGGTCATAGATGGGCTGGTACCGCACCTCGACCTCATTGCGTTCAAG
>JACDAK010000024.1 GCA_013695495.1 Blastocatellia bacterium
GTCATTGGTCGAAGCGATATATATTAGCCGAGCGGGGGCGATAAACTAAACGCATGCATTGAGTTTTGCCCTGCCCTTTGCTACGATTTGCATCGAATGGGAGACAAAATCAAGTTAGTTGAAAAGTCGCGGATCATGGACAGTGCGCGAATGAAGCGTGCGCTTTCGCGTCTGGCGTCAGAGATCGTCGAAGAAAATCAGGGCGCGGAGAACCTTTATATCGTTGGCATTCGCCGCCGCGGCGTCCCGCTTGCCGAGAGGATCGTTGACCGCATCACGCAGCTTGAGGGCAAGGTGCCGCTTTACGGCATCATTGATATAACACTTTATCGGGACGACCTCTCGACGGTTGGGGCGAATCCGATCGTTAACCGCACCGAACTCGACGCTGATATTGAGGACAAGGTGATCGTTTTGGTCGACGATGTCCTCTATACCGGCCGCACGATCAGAGCGGCTCTCGATCAGCTAATGGATTTCGGCCGCCCCCGTAAGGTGCAGCTAGCGGTATTGATCGACCGCGGCCGCGAACATCGCGAACTGCCTATACAAGCCGATTTCGTAGGCAAGACCGTCCCGACGAAGTATTCGGAGATAGTCAAGGTGATGCTGAAAGAATACGACGACCTTGAAGCGGTCGGGATATTTGAACGTTCGCCTGAGTGAATTTCAAAGCAAGGTTAACCGCCTTGCTTTTTTTATGCTCCGCACTTTGGGGCGTGGGTTCTAAAGATGGAAAAGCCCTTTCGACGTAGAGATCTGCTTGGCATCCGCAACCTTTCGGCGGTGGAAATAAAAGGCATTTTGGACACGGCTGAGAATTTTCGCGAGATAAATGCTCGCGAGATCAAGAAGGTGCCGACGCTTCGCGGTAAGACGGTCATCAATCTGTTTTTCGAGAACTCCACCCGCACGCGGACATCGTTTGAACTTGCGGCAAAGCGGCTCTCCGCCGACGCCGTCAACATCAGTGTGTCTTCATCAAGCGTTAGCAAGGGCGAGACTCTGGTGGATACGGCTTTGAACCTGGATGCGATGGATCCCGACTGCATCGTTGTGCGGCATGGGTCGGCGGGTGTGCCGCATCAACTGGCGAAGGTAAGCCGCGCCGCTATCGTAAATGCCGGCGACGGAGCGAACGAACATCCGACGCAGGCGCTGCTTGACGCGATGACCATTCGCGAGCACAAGAAAAAAATAAAGGGGCTTGAGGTCGCAATAGTCGGCGACATTTTGCACAGCCGTGTCGCGCGGTCGAATATCCATCTGCTGACGAAGCTCGGGGCGAAAGTCCGCGTTGCGGGTCCGGGGACGTTGGTGCCGAACGATTTTGGTTCGTTGGTTGAGAGCGGGCTGACCGTTTGTGCGCATACGGAAGAAGCGATCGAAGACGCGGACGTCGTGATGATCCTGCGCATCCAACGCGAGCGGCAGGATTCCGCCTATTTCCCCACCTTACGCGAGTATGCGATACATTATGGCCTAACGAACGAGCGACTCGAACTCGCCCGCAAAGACGCGATCGTGCTGCACCCGGGCCCGATGAACCGCGGCATCGAGATCGCGTCAGAGGTCGCCGACAGTTCGCGGTCGTTGATTTTAGATCAGGTGAAGTACGGAGTGGCGGTTAGGATGGCGGTGCTCTATTTGGCGACAGGTGGAGGGGTGAGCAGTGAATAACTTGTCTGGAATTCCGCTCCGCGAACGAGAGGATGTATTCGAGAAAGGATTTCGCAGGCCCTTCGGGACGAGTTCGAGATGTCCGCGCAAAGTAGCGATGATATCGGATTTCACATGACCGATTGGTTAGGTGATGCGGGCGAGCTAGTGAAAGTGTATTCGAGAATTCACGAACTATCGAACGAAGAGATCACCGCTTTCGTAATTCGATGCTTGGCACATGTGCCGAATCATCTGAACGCAGCTATGAAGTTGACGGGTCTTGGGCCTGTAACGGACGTATTTGAAGTTGGGATTTTTGAAGAAGACGAATGAGACTTTTAATAGCAAACGGGCATTTGATCGATCCTGCGGCGCCGGAGAATACGGGGATGGATGTGCTCATTGAGGATGGGCGGGTTGCGGAGTGGCGCAAGTCGGGCGAGGCGGTGCCGGAGGGGTGCGAGGTGTTGGACGCTGCGGGACTGCTGGTGGCTCCGGGGTTTATTGATCTGCACGTGCATCTGCGCGAGCCGGGGCAGGAGCATAAGGAGACCATCGCGTCGGGGTGTGCAGCAGCGGTGGCGGGCGGGTGGACGAGCGTTTGCCCGATGCCGAACACAAACCCCGTAAACGACAACGCTGCTATCACGCGGTACATGATCGAACAGGCGGAGCACGCGGGGTTGGCGAATATCTTTCCGATCGGGGCGATCACAAAATCATCGGACGGCGCGGAACTCGCCGAGATGGGCGAGATGAAAGCTGCCGGTGCTGTGGCCGTGTCAGATGACGGCCGGCCTGTGCCGAATGCCGGCATTATGCGGCGGGCGATGCAGTATGCGAAAGATTTCGACCTGCCGGTGATCGACCATTGCGAAGACAAATCGCTTTCCTCCGGGGGCGTGATGAACGAGGGGAAGATGTCGCTCCTGCTCGGGCTTAAGGGGATGCCCGCGCTTGCCGAGGATATAGACGCTGTCCGCGACATTCTGCTCGCGGCTGATACGGGCGCGCACATTCACATTGCGCATGTTTCGACGAAAGGAGCGATCGAGGCCGTGAGGCGGGCTAAGAACGAGGGCATAAACGTTACATGCGAGGTCACGCCGCATCATTTTACGCTGACGGACCGTTCGGTCGAGGGTTACGACACGAACTATAAGATGGCGCCGCCGCTGCGGAGCGAAGTGGATGTTGAGGCCGTCATCGAGGGAATAAAGGACGGCACGATCGACGCGATCGCCACCGACCACGCGCCGCATCACCACGATGAAAAGGCGTTGGAGTTTGACCGGGCGCCGTTCGGCATCACCGGGTTAGAGACGGCAGTCGGGCTGGCATTCAACGAGCTGGTACATAAGGGCGTCATCAGCCTTGAGCGTCTCGTTGAGCTTTGCTCGGCAAACCCCGCCCGCATCTTCAAGCTCAAAGACCGCGGCACGCTCGCCCCCGGTTCCATCGCCGACGTCACTCTGATCGACCCCGACGCCAAGTGGACCTATCTCAACAGCGAATCGCGCTCAAAATCCCGCAACTGCCCCTTCGACGGCTGGGAATTCACCGGCCGCGCCGTCATGACTCTTGTCGGCGGACGCCTCGTCTATCGCTCGGAAGCTTAAATAAACGTATTCGGATCGCCTGCTCGCATTCGCCGTGCCCTGCACCGCGAGAATTTCACATCAATTGCCTGAAGATTGCCGAGTCAATCGCCTAACACGAGATCTAGGTGTGTCTCGTTTTCTCTTTATTTTCAGGGGTTTGTGGGCGGTTGGGTCGGTCTTGCAACGGGTTTCAGGCGTCGCGCACCGAGGCTCCGCGCCTGCTCACCGAGGCTCCGCGCCCGCGCACCGAGGCTCCGCGCCGCCGCACTGAGGCTCTGCGCCGGCGCACTGACCTCCCGCGCGAGCGTTCTGACCTTCCGCGCGAGCGTTCTGACCTTCGGCGCCGACGATCCGACTACAAGCGCCGTTGACCTGACACAACGCGCCGTTCCGCATTGCCGCGAAGATGGCGGCGACAGGCTGAGGGGCGGGGTGCTGTCGGTTTGCAATTTGGGCGTTGGGGAATTAAAACAAGAGCAGTGCTGAAGATCGTTTGATTGGAGTCAACTGCACATGGAATTGCTCTCAGATCCGAATGCCTGGATCGCATTCGCGACGCTTACTTTGCTTGAGCTGGTACTCGGCATCGACAACATCATTTTTATATCGATACTCGCGGGCAAACTGCCACCGGAGCAGCAGGCCCGTGCGCGTTTTATCGGGCTTTCGCTTGCGTTGATCTTTAGGATCCTGCTGTTGTTCTCGCTTTCGTGGGTGATGACACTGACGGAGCCGATCTTTGCGGTGTTCGGTCACGAGATCTCGGGACGCGATCTGATATTGATAATCGGCGGGCTGTTCTTGATCGGGAAATCGACGCATGAGATACACGGGTCGCTGGAAGGGCACGAGGGCCACGCCGTTAAGAAGGTGTACGCAGGATTTGGCTCGGTGATCGTGCAGATCGGAATATTGGACATTGTCTTTTCGCTCGATTCGGTCATCACGGCGATCGGGATGGTCGACCGCGTGTCGATAATGGTCGCGGCCGTGTCGGTCTCCATCGTGGCGATGATGCTGTTTGCCGGAACGATCGGTGCATTTGTGCAGCGACACCCGACGATCAAGATGCTGGCGTTGTCATTTTTGCTGCTGATCGGCTTTACGCTAGTGGTCGAGGGGCTGGAGATGCACATCCCGAAGGGTTACATCTATTTTGCAATGGCGTTCTCGGTGTTCGTTGAATTTCTCAACTTGAAGATCAGAAAGAAGGGGCATCAGACGGTCGAACTTCATACCCCTTATAAGGAACCCGATGAACCAACGGCCGCTTGATTTTGACTTGAGCGGCGTTTCACGGCATTTTCTATATATGCGAATAACTTCACTTTTCCTCATTGCTGCGATGCTGATAAGCGGTGCTCTGTCTGTGAACGGGCAGGCGGCGGCACCGGCTTACGATCTTGTTATTACAAATGCGCGAATCATTGACGGCACCGGGAACCCATGGTTTCGCGGTTCGATCGCGATTAAGGACGGGCGAATAGCTCGGGTCGGATGGTTCGATGCCGTAGGCGCGAAACAAACTATCGACGCAAAGAACCAGATCGTTGCACCGGGATTTATTGACGTGCACGCACATTCTGAGAACGTGTTCGAGCACCCCGATGCGGAGAACTTTATCCGTATGGGTGTGACGTCTTTCATTACGGGTAACTGCGGCGGTTCGCATACGGACATCGGCGGATTTCTCGGTAAATATGCCGAAACTCCGCTCGCGATAAACGTTGCGACGCTGATCGGGCATAACGACGTTCGCCGCACTGTGATCGGGCTCGACGACCGTGCACCCACGGCGGACGAGCAGCGGCAGATGAACGAGATGGTCGAAAAGGCCATGCGTGAAGGCGCGGTCGGCCTTTCGACGGGGCTCATCTATTTGCCGGGCACATTTGCGAAAACTGATGAGGTTGTTGAGCTGGCAAAGGCGGCTTCGCATTACGGCGGCACCTATGCGAGCCACATACGCGATGAGGGCGTCGGGGTTTTTGATGCGATAAAAGAGGCGATCGACATCGGCGAACAGGCGAGGATGCCGGTGCAGATATCGCATTTCAAGATATCGGCGAAGCGTCTGTGGGGGCAGTCTGACAAGACGCTGCAGTTGGTGACGGACGCACGGGGCCGGGGGAAAACAGTGACGGTTGATCAATATGCGTATCCGGCTTCGTCCACGTCGCTTGACGCACGCATGCCGAGCTGGGCGATCGCGGGCGGACGTGATGAGGGCCGGAAGCGGCTTGCTGACCCGGCGACGCGGGCACGGGCTGCGGCCGACATGAAAAAGTCGCGAGCTGCCGCGGGCTTCACAGATTATTCTGACGCATTTGTCGCGAGCTATCGCACAGATCCAACCTTCAACGGAAAGAACATCAAGCAGATAACGATGGAGGTCCGCGGAAAGGATGATTTGGATACGCAGATCGAGCAGATCTTTGAAATGTATGACAAAGGCGGAGCTCAGATGGTCTATCAGGTGATGAGCGAGGACGACGTGAAGCGTATAATGGCGGCGCCGTTCACGATGTTCGCGTCGGACAGCGGCGTGCGTCAGTTTGGTGAGGGCGTGCCGCATCCGCGTGGGTATGGTAATAATGCTCGCGTGCTCGGGCGATATGTTCGCGAGCTGAAGGTGATAACGCTGGAAGATGCGATCAGGAAGATGACGTCACTGCCCGCCAATACGTTTGGGCTGAGGGATCGCGGGCAGATCCGCGAAGGGATGGCGGCGGACATCGTTATATTTGACGAGACGAAGGTCGGCGACAAGGCGACGTTTGAAAAGCCGCATCAGTACGCCGAGGGGTTTTCGGCGGTGATAGTGAATGGCGGCGTGGTTTTTGACGGCACGAAGATGACCGGCACGCGTACGGGGCAGCCGATCTTCGGCAACGGATACCGCCGCGTTTTGCGGTCTGCTTCGGGCAGTTAGAGTTTTGCGAGAATAGGATAGAAATGGATGAATTACCGACGGCAGCCGACGAACCGATCGAACCAAGATTGAAGGTATCGACATCCGCGCGGCTGCTGCCGGTCGGTTCGTATCTGTTGATGTCGCTCGGGGCTGCGATAGCCTCCGGGCTTCTTCTTTATGGGCACCTTTCGGGGAGCTATGACAGTCTCAGCGTTCGAGCGATCTTGCTTGAGATGGGCAGGGCGAACGTCGCGGTCATGCTGATGATCTACGGTGCGGTTACGTTCGGGGCTATCGGGGTGGCGGTCACCTTTGGGCGGCTGATGATCAATACGGAAACTGCGTCGCCGCGGCCGGCGGAACTGATAAAGCCGGGGATCGCTGCTTTGGTAGCGCCTGCGCTTCTTTGGTTTGCGGAGACGCGGCTGATCAGCACTGCTGTCCCTGGGGCGCTGGAACCGGGAACAGATACGGGGCCGATCTTTGCTCTTGCATATGTGTTTCTTGGTTTGGCGGTTGTGATCGGACTGGGGTCGGCGGTCTATTCGCTGATCATAATAACCCGCCGGAGAGTGGCCGTGCCGCTGCGCGATTTCTGGCTGCTTGCGTGGGCCGCGATCTTTCAGGCGGTTGTGATCTATGCGATGTTCGGATTTCAGTACCGAACGTGGTGGCTATATAGCACGGCATATTAGTTGAGATGGAGTATTCGATAAGGCAGGCACGTGCTAGCGAGATCGAGCGGCTGAGAGAAATAGAACAGGCCGCATCTGGGATGTTTGCGGATACGGCGTATGCGCGCGAGGTAACGGACGAGGAGCTTGCGGCGGCGTTTCTCGGCGAACAGGTGCGCAATGAAAGGCTGTGGGTGGCGGTTGGCGATGGCGGTGAACCGGTGGGGTTTGCGGCGGTGATGATCATCGACGGGCGTGCGCATCTGCACGAGCTTTCGGTGCATCCGGAGCACGGCCGACGCGGGCTCGGGCGGCGGCTCACGGAGGCGGTTTGTGAATGGGCTGACGCTGCTGAGTTTGAGGGCGTGACGCTTTCGACCTATCGTTCGGTCGCGTGGAATATGCCGTTTTATGAACGGCTCGGGTTCAGTGAAATGAGCTTTGAACAGACCGGGCCGGGGCTGCGGATGCTGCGGGAGCATGAGGCTTCGATGGGGCTGGCGGTTGACGATCGGGTGATGATGTTTCGCTCGGACACCGGAGCTGAGCCTACGCCGGAGTTTATCTTTCGGTTCGCTGAAACTTCCCACCTTGGCAAACTCGCATATTTCCGCGCGTTCACGGCGAACGCTGTGCGGGCGTCGGGCTGCAACTTCCCGGGACCGCTTGAGTTCTTACGCGAATTGGATATGCCCGGCGACAAGCGCGTTACGATGATCGAAGACAGGCGGGGCGAGATCCATGGCTTTATCGTGATGGACCGGCTCGACAGTTTTGCGCATATTTACGAACTTGCGGTGCCTGATTCGCAGCCGGACCTGGCAGTCGCAGTTATTGGAATGGTTGTGGAATGGGCGAAGCAAGCAAGGCTGCGGGGGGTGACGATGTCGCCGCTAGTGTTTGCGACGCGGCATCGGTCGGCGCTGGGTAATTGGGGATTTTCGGCCGCGAACGAGATGCATCTCGGCGAGGGGCTGCAGGCGATCTGCCGGCGTGAGGCCGCGGCCGGGGTCCCGCCCAACGTTCGGGTGCATTACCGGCTCAACTTTTCTGCGATTCGTCGGTGAAGTCCTGCGGATCGCGCTCGAAATTAACGCGTTCATTTGTCACCGGGTGATCGAACGCGAGGCGGCGGGCGTGGAGATACAGGCGGCTTGCGGGGGCGGAGCCGCGCGCGATATCGCCTTTGATCGGATGGCCGATGTGGGCGAGGTGGATGCGGAGTTGGTTGGTGCGGCCGGTCACGGGTTCGAGATCAAGAAGTGTTGCGTTGTGCATCCGCTTGTTTACCCAAAAGCGGGTTTCGGCGTGTTTGCCGTCGGGGTTGACGGCCCACAGTTTTAGTTCCGGGAATCGTGCGATGGGGGCGTCGATGACGCCTTCGTCATCGTCGATGAGGCCTTCGACGATGGCGGAGTAGCGCTTTTCGACGCGTTTTTTGCCGAATTGGCGTGAAAGGAAGCGGTGGGCGCGGTCGGTTTTGGCAGCGACGATGAGGCCGGAAGTTTGTTTATCGAGGCGGTGGACGAGGCCCGGGCGGATCTTAGGCTCCGAGC
>JACDAK010000035.1 GCA_013695495.1 Blastocatellia bacterium
CCATTCCAGTGATGGTCTCATTTATCAAGGAATAGAGGCTGTTGTCCGAAGCCTCGTTGCGCGAACGCGTGATCTCTAAATTTGCGAGGGTGATGGCATCAAGCACCATGAACTCTGCCGATTCAAAATATTCGATCGACCGGATATGGGCGCCCTGGGCCTTTTGGGTTTCGCGCACATAGCATAGGCAGGCGGCAGCTGCGGCTGAAGCTTGTTCTTTACCTTCCAGTCCGAACACGGACAGATCTTTAACATCAAAGTGACTTTTTAGGATTCTGCCTGCTTCGTCCTTGGAAAAGTGTTCGTCTGCGAACGCTGTCACCACTCCCGCAGAGGCTGATGGCCCGGCATCGCGGTTAGAGGCTTCGAGAAACAGACTCGATCCCTCTGGTGCAGACAGTCCTAGATTGTGGCACATTCGGGCCGACGGCGAACGAGGAAGCAGTATTTCGGACGGCGAATGCCGGCTGATGTGTTCAGCCGCCTTGCTCCAGGCTTCGGGCCCGCTCTCTTCAGTTACAGAAAATTCTCCGGTTGAAAGGTCTAGGAACGCCACTCCCACACAGTCGTCGGTACCGGACACCGCTGCCAGATACGAAGGCTCGTTCTGCTCGGTGAGTTGCGAGTCGATCGTCGTTCCAGGTGTAACAACTCTTACGACTTCTCGCTTCACGAGCTTTATGCCTTTTGCTGCAGGTTCTGCTTGTTCGCAGATCGCTACCCGGTAGCCCTTTCTGACGAGCTTAGAAATATAGCCCGCCGCCGCGTGATAGGGAACTCCGCACATAGGAACTGGATTAGGAGAGTCTTTGTGGCGAGCGGTGAGAGTTATCTGCAGCTCGCGCGATCCTATCACTGCGTCTTCATTGAAGAGCTCATAAAAGTCTCCGAGCCTGAAGAGCAGGAGCGTGCCGGGATACTTTTTCTTTATATCGAGGTACTGCCGAAGCATCGGCGTCGGGTTATCCATAAATACACAAGCAGCGGACTGTGCGATTGGAAGTTTATCTAAATCTCGGTTGGTTTCAAAATGGAGGTTTTCAAAGTTGGTGCCATTTGATAAGCTAGGTGTTTGAGATAACTTTAACTTGGGTCACGCTTACGTTTAGCGGACCACGTCGGAGTTGGAGCTGCATTCTAGCAGCAGTTAACCTTATCGACTTTCATAGGGGTAAATAATGAAGACAGTAGGAATTTTCTTTGCACTGGTAATGATATTAGCAGTCAATGCGGGCAAAGTGCATTCGCAGAGCGATATTGCCAACGGTATACCTACGCCAGTCGCAGTGACAAGGGACGGCAGCGAAGACAGATATCGAATCGGTTACAACGACACGCTGGCCATCCAGATCTTTCGGCATCCGGAGCTTGCTCAAACGGTCACAGTGAATTCGAACGGTACGATCAATCTTTTCAGGTTGCCGAGGCCGATCGTGGCGGTATGTAAATCCGAGAGGGAACTAGCCAATGCAATTGCCGATGAATATCGCAAAGATTATCTACGCAATCCCGAGGTAAACGTTGTCGCGACCGAACAGCGGTCCCAGGCATTCGCGGTTATTGGAGCTGTTGAAAAGCCGGGCAATTATTTCATTAACCGCCGAATTAGGTTGTTAGAGCTTATCGCCTATGCCGGTGGTCCGAGCGACGAAGCAGGAACTCGCGTTCTCGTCGCTAGAACCGGAAGCACCACGGAGTGCAAGATGCCGAACAGCGGCGCCTCAGAAGAGGAAGAAGACGACATAACGCTTCTTGATTACAAGCTTAGCGACATCCTGGAAGCAAAAGAGAATCTGGTCATGAGGCCCGGCGACATTGTTTCGGTAATGGATGCGGACGTGGTCTACGTTTACGGAAATGTGAACAAGCAGGGCCAAGTTACGATGAAGACGCCGTTAACGCTTACGCAGGCACTTGCTTCTGCCGAAGGGCTCAAACCGGCAACCAAGAAAGACAAGGTTCGCGTGCTGCGGCAAGTAGCCGCGGGCAAAGATCGCGTGGAGCTCGTATTCGATCTAAGAGAGATCGACCGAGGGCGTGTACAAGACCCGTTCTTGGAACCTAATGACATTGTGGCCGTTAGCGAAGATCGCACCAAGAGCATTCTCAACGGTATTCGCAATAGCTTGACTCAGGGGTCATCACTCCTGTTCTACAGAATTCCGTAACTTTTCGTTCGTCGATACATAATGAAAGAAGTTCGTGATTTAGCGCCAAAGGCGCCTGTTGAGACGGTCGTTGATCTTGAGCGGCAGTTCGATTCGCATATCGTTCCGGCAACCGGAAGATATCCGGGATACCGCGACGGCTACGCTGCCGAGGGATTTCAAGTTCTCGATTATTGGCACGCTATTCGCAAGCGGCTCTGGCTAGTTGTCGGACTCGCGGTGTTAATGACGACTTTGACGGCCATTTATATGGCCCGAAAACCAAACGTGTACGAAGCTGCCGCAGTTGTTCAGGTTGACCTCGAACAGCCAAATCCGGATTTGATCACAAGCGATAGGCAGAGACCTCTCCCGAATTTGGATCCTTCGTATTTCAACACTCAGCTTCAGCTTCTCGGCAGCGATACTCTGCTTAGGAAGGTGATCAAGGAACATAACTTGGATTCGAACAAGGAATTCCAGGAAATGAAGGAGCAGGGCAGTTCGGCCGGGATCCGCGGGATGTTGAGCGCGGTTGGGCTCGCAAGCAGCGGCAGAAGGGTTGCCGCCGAAGGCTCGGAGCCGCTCGAATCAGGCAATAGCCTCGTGTCATCCGACGAGATCGCCGAAGCTGTAAGGTTGAACCCGTACGTCGAGATCGTGAGAACGAGTCTCAATGTCGATCCTGTGCGCGAGACACGTGCGACCGTCAAAGATACGCGACTGATAAGAATCTCCTTTCAACATACAAGCCCGGAACTAGCGGCATTTGTTGTGAACGGGATCGGCGAAACATTTGCGAACTTTAACCAGGAACGGCGAACAGGAACCAGTAGAAAAACAAGCGATTTTTTACAAACACGGATTGCAGACCTCCAATCGGAGATCAGGAATGACGAAGGCAGGCTTGTTCAGCTGAAACAAAGCGAAGGGATTTTGAAAACTGATGGCGAGGCGACAATCGTGATTGACCGCCTTTCCGGGCTTAACCGGCAGTTGCTGGAAGCCGAAAACCGCCGGAAGATAGCAGAAGCGGAATTCAACTCCGTCAAAGATTCGCCGGATCGCATCAATTCAATGGCGGAGGCAGAGAGTGCCCGTTACATAACGGAACGTGAGAATAACGTTCTGATGGTGCGAAACGAAACGCAGAGGAAGATCGCCGAACTTCGTTCTGACCGGGCAAAGCTGCTTGAGGAATTCTTACCCGGAGCACCGGAAGTACGGGAACTCGATTCTCAGATACAAAGTTTGAACTCGTCGCTCGATCAACTGATCGACAAGAATAATCGAGACCTCGCGGATTATCGCTCGAGAACAGGAAAAGTGCTGGTTGACGTGCTTCGGACGAAATACCTACAGGCACGGGAGCAGGAGAACAAGATCAGAGCAGCGTTCAATGCCCAGTACAACGAGGCACAAGCGCAAAATTCCGGTGCCGTGGTCATTAAGCTGCTCGAGCAAAATATCGAAACGAACAAGGGCTTTCTCGACAATCTGCGTAAACAGCAAAGTTCGAATGACGTAGCATCTCAGGGTTCGGATAACAACATTAGTGTCGCAGCTTTTGCGATCCCGCCCGATGCCCCTGTCGGGCCGCGGCGGTTAATGACAGTAGCGGCAGCATTATTCCTGTCGACCCTTTTTGGGTTCGGCTTGGCTTTGTTCCTTGATTATTTAGATGACACCATCACCTCAACTGACGAGGTGGAGAATTTCCTACAGCTGCCGGCGCTTGCGGCGATTCCGACCATGGATTCGATGCCGAAGAAGCGGCTGCTTTTGGTTGGTTCTAAATCCGAGGAAGACCTAACTAAATACGAGTCGGAGTTGCTGATTTATGCCGATCCGCGCTCGTCGCTCGCTGAGGCTTATCGCCAACTGCGAACATCGATACTTCTTTCAACGGCGGGTCACCCCCCGAAGACCTTGCTCGTCACGTCGAGCCTGCCTTCTGAGGGCAAGACCACGACCGCTACCAACACAGCGATCAGTTTGGCCCAAACCGGGGCAAGAGTTCTGATAATCGATGCGGATATGCGTCGGCCGCGGCTTCATTCTGTGTTTAACATCGAGAATGGCGACGGGCTTAGCACGCTTCTTTCGAGCGAGCTCGACAAGGACCATATCCTGAGCGTGATCAGGCAGGACGAGGGAACTAAGCTTCATCTTTTGACGTCTGGTCCGATCCCGCCGAATCCCGCTGAGCTGATCGGGTCTGAGACAATGACGAACCTGCTCCGCGAACTGCAGAATCACTTCACACATATCGTCATAGATTCGCCTCCGATCACGTCATTCACTGATGCGGTACTAATCGCCTCTATGGTGGACGGCGTCGTGCTTGTCGTTCATTCCGGCAAGAGCTCCCGACAGGTCGTCAGGCGGGCGCGGCAACTTCTCCAGGACGTCGGTGCGAAGATACTGGGTGTGGTGCTCAACAACGTAAATCTTCGGTCACAGGATAATTATTACTACTATCAAAGCTATTATCATCGCAGCAATTATCATGCGGGCGACAGTGACGAGGGGTAAGTTTTCGTGAGCCAACGTCGGTTCCGCGTGTCGGAGACCGTCCATCTCACGTAGTGTGATTAATTCCTCAATGCATCACCTTTTTGGAGAATTCATCAATGCGTAAGGACTGGCAATGCTGGTCCAACAACGCGGGCCTTTTGATCAAAGCGGAAGCGTATTACCCCCTCAAGTTGGCCAATCTTGTAACGGCGTGGCAGATATATTCTACCTTGCTCACTCCCGTTGCCGATTCTAGAAACCGGAGCTAATGACCGACGCGACGACAACACTAATCGAATCGCCAAGGTTCGGGCGCTCTGATCTCATCTTTTTCGCAGCAGTTTTTCTCTATCTCTATACACATATTTTTGAACTTCCGTTCACGCCGATCTATTTCGAAGGGGATCATATGATCAACCTTTCGAACGCAATGCGGATGTCGTCAGGCGAGCGTATTTATTTGGATTTCTTCCATTTTATACCGCCGGGCGCCGAGCTAGTATACCTTTCAGC
Organism: Blastocatellia bacterium; assembly: GCA_013695495.1. Taxonomy (GTDB): domain Bacteria; phylum Acidobacteriota; class Blastocatellia; order Pyrinomonadales; family Pyrinomonadaceae; genus OLB17. The sequence goes on from JACDAK010000035.1 coordinate 5,178, forward strand.
CTTTTCGATCTTCGATGTCAGACCGTGGGTTCTGAATCTCGTTGTTTTCGGTCTTGGGTTAGCACAGGCCGGGCTTCTTTGGCATCTTAGCCGACAGGTCGTTTCAGGATACGCAGCTTATTTGCCCGCTGCGATCTATTTCGTGATCGGGTACAGACTTTTCGGCATAGACGGCACCTATCGGCTTTTTAGCGTTGTTTTCGTGCTGGCCGCAGTGGCCGTCCTGTTCAAATCGTTGAGCACACGGACTATCGCCTGCGCAGGCGTGTTTTGTGGAATGGCGTCGTTTTTCGTTCACACCCGCGGACTGGTTGCGGTTGTCGGAATCGCGTGCTTTCTGCTGTGGCACGCGCTACGCCAAAAATTTGCAAAAGGCGAGCTGATCCGTCAGGTTGTGGTGCTAGGAATTGCCTTTGCGGCTACGATTACCGTTACGAACCTGTATTTTTTATGGCAAACCGGCGCTGAGATCTACTACTTCTCAATGGTCGAATTTGTGCGCAGCCATTACATTCATGATCCGCTTGCCAAGACCACTGCGTACTTCGCCGACTTTCCGGACGCTTCGGCGTTCTTTTCGACGCATACCGGTTTTGCCGGTTTATCACGATATATAAGGTACGTTCATGCGGTGTTGTTTTACTACGCCCTCGTGCCGTTCGTCTATCTCATTTACTTAGCAGTCAGGCGTTATGCACCGCAGTTGCGCGAACTAGCCGTTGACAAGCGTGTAATGCTTCTTGTATTCGTCGGGATAGCGATGGCAGTTGGCACGTCCGCTCCAACGGCCCTGCGGCTTTATCATGTCGCGATCCCGGCGGTGATTGTACTCGTATATCTCTTATGCCGTGTCGATTTCGCCAAGCGAGCAATTCCCGCAGTCCTAATAATGTTTGCACTGCTCGCCGGGGTGTACTCGATACAGCGGCAGATGATTGAGAAGTACTACGTGACTCTTCCGGGCGGGATCGCCGCATTCCAGACCGAGGTTCTTGCAGATAAATATCGATGGGTCGCTGAACGCACCGACCCCGGCGACGCTCTGTTCGAAGCACATCACCCTAGTTTCTATTTCCCACTTCAGCTTCGAAATCCAACGCCGCTGTATTTGATGCGCGACTCGCAATACACTCCCGCGTTTCAGGTTAATGCTGTCTTGGAAGCTCTTCAGGCGGATCCGCCGAAGATAATTGTTTGGAACGGGTTCTGGTCCAAGGCACCGGAGCAGCGGGCCGAGGGAGACAACCTAGCTCCATTGTGGGCATTCATTCAGCAGAACTACAGCCGTCAAGCAGAATTCGTCGATCACGGAGAATTTACTTTGGAAAGTACCCGCCGAGTTGAGATGTGGACGTTGAACGAGTAATGCAATCCTGTGGAAAATCTGGAATAATTTAGCGGCAATCTATGAAGAAAGCTCTTATCACCGGAATCACCGGACAGGACGGCAGTTATCTCACCGAGCTGTTGCTCGAAAAGGGCTACGAAGTCCACGGGATCATTCGTCGGTCTAGTTCATTCAATACGGGGAGGATCAACCATCTTTACGACGACCCGGAGGTCTTCAATACAAAGCTATTCCTTCATCACGGTGATCTTATCGACGCGAGCAACCTGAACCGCTTACTCGAGCGGATCGAGCCCGACGAGATATATAACCTGGCGGCGCAGAGTCACGTGAAGGTGTCGTTCGAGTTGCCGGATTATACTGCGCAGGTTGATGCATTGGGCACGTTGAGATTTCTTGATGCCATTCGCGAGACCGGGCTGCGAAAGGTACGCTTCTATCAAGCTTCAACGTCAGAGCTATTTGGGAAGGTTCAGGAGGTTCCGCAGACTGAAACGACCCCGTTCTATCCGAGATCGCCGTACGGAGTAGCAAAGCTTTATGCTTATTGGATGATCGTTAACTATCGCGAGGCGTACGACATTTTCGCCAGCAATGGCATTCTTTTTAATCACGAGTCGCCTCGACGCGGGAAGACTTTTGTCACGAAAAAGGTAACCCGCGAAGTTGCACGCATCGCTCTCGGGCGATCTGAAACGCTCGTTGTCGGCAACTTGGACGCCAGACGGGATTGGGGTTACGCTCCGGAATTTTGTGAAGGCATGTGGCGAATTGTTCAGCACGACCGACCGGATGATTTTGTACTAGCGACGGGGGAAATGCACTCCGTGAGAGAGCTTATCGAAGCCGCATTCCGATGCATCGGTGTAAACCTTCATTGGCGGGGATGCGAACGTGATGAAATCGGAATTGCCTCGAGCATTGACGAGGAAATCCTGTACGACAAGATCCAGATGAATGCTACCCATATCCTAGAAGGCGACACCGTTGTGACGCTGAGCGACAACTACCTTCGGCCAACAGAGGTCGATCTTCTGATCGGTGATTCGTCGAAGGCCGAGAGGGAGTTGGGCTGGAAAGCACAAACCAAATTCCCCGATCTCATTTCATTAATGGTTGCGGCCGACATCGAACAGCTTCTACATCCCGAACTCGATTACTAGTGGAACCGATCAAGATCTCAATTGTTTCGCCGGTGCACAACCGTAAGGCTGAGACCTTGCAGTGGCTTCGGAGCCTTGCGTTGTTGGACGCTCAAGGCTACGAGATCCGCATGGTAGTCGTAGACGACGGCTCCACCGACGGTACCGCAGAAGCTGTTCGGGAGGGCTTCCCTGAAACTGAGATCATAATCGGGGACGGAAACCTTTGGTTTACGGGCGGAACGAATCGGGGAATTGAGGCCGCACTGAAACATGATCCCGACTACATTCTGACGTGTAATAATGACACAATCTTCGATGAGCGATCTTTGAAGACGATGGTAAATTGCGCGATAAAGTACCCCCGCTCGATCGTAGGGCCGCTACTGTTGAATTGGGACGTCCCCCATAAGCTGTTTCAGGTCTCGCCCAAATGGGGCCTGCGGTACGGTGGGTATCGTCATTGGCGAAATCAGACCGTTTGGACCGTTCCCGGCATGCCGTGGGAAGTCGATATAATTGTAGGAAATTGTGTTCTCATGCCTGTAGCCGCAGTCAAAGAGGCAGGCTTAATGGACGAAAAGCGTTTCGTGCATTATGGTGATGCGGAATACACCCCGAGGATGCGCAAAATGGGCTGGCGTTTGCTGATCGAGCCGAGGGCGCGAATCTTCTGCAAGCCTAACGACGCACCGGAGCGCTTCAGATCGCTGTCGTTGGGCAAGAAGTTGAAGGCTCTGTTTTCTAACACCCCGAACGCACACAGCATTTGGCGGCGGCATTATATGAATATAGCTGCCGGTCCGAATTATCTCCAAGGATTACTAGCAACCCCGATATTCTATATCCGCTATCTGCTGGGCAGGAATCTTGAAGGCGAGTGGGCTGAGAG
>JACDAK010000048.1 GCA_013695495.1 Blastocatellia bacterium
GGACGGCGACGCTGCTGGCGGACGGGGTCGCTGCCGACAAGGCCGGCTGGCAGCTGACCATTCACGCGATCGGGGGCAATTCGAATTCAGTTGCGCTGGATGTGTTTGAGAAGATCGCGAAGGCAAACGGGCCGCGTGAGCGAAGGTGGCAGATCGAACATGCGACGGGGGTACGGGATGCGGACATTCACCGTTTCAAAGAACTCGGCGTAGTTGCCTCGATGCAGCCGTATTTGTTCGGCGGAGTTTTTGGAGCGGACGCGATCTATTATCGGCGGATGTTTGAGAATGCATTGGTGGTCGCATTTGGTTCCGATGCTCCGATGACTGAATTCAACCCGATGCTTGGGGTTTATGCCGCGGTGCTTGGGGGAGTTGGTATCGGCGACAGTATTGACCGGGGGCCGATCACTATTGAAGAAGCAGTTCGCGCGTACACGGCAGGGTCGGCATACGGAGAATTTACGGATGGGGTGAAAGGAACTTTATCTGTGGGTAAGTACGCGGATTTTGTTATACTTTCAGATGATATTTTCGAATTGGATATAGCCCGAATCCCCGATGTAGAGGTCGTCAAAACCGTGGTTGCCGGACAGGTGGTCTATTCGATCGATCAAAATAACGGACAGCAATAAAATTAGGAGTTTATTTAAGATGAAAGTTTTGTGTGTAATGATTTTGGTGAGTGTTTTCGCGGTTGCGGGATTTAGCCAGACGGAGTTGAGTGCGGGCAGTGATCGCAATGAACAGAACGCGCCCGTTGACTTGAAACCGGGTGAGACGATCACTCGCGGTGAGGCGTTGTCTAACAAGGCACCGAAGATCTCGGTCGAAAAGGGTCTGGATGATCCGGCGGAGTATAGCGAAGGAACGTTCGCGGTCGAAGGTGTGATCGTCCGCGCGTGTCAGAAACTCGGCTGCTGGATGGAGATGGCAGATAAGGTCGGCGGCAAATCGGTCCGCGTAACCTTTGGCAGCCACGCGTTCTTTATCCCGTTTAACTCCGCGGGGATGAAGGTCAAAGCCGAGGGCCGTTTCGTGACGAAAACGCTTTCGAAAGAGACGGTCGATCATTTGATAAACGACGACGGTGCTAAATTTGATAAACGTAATGAAGACGGGACCGTAACGGAAGTGTCGTTCGATGCGACGGGTGTGGTTTTGACAAAGACAGATTAACCGACGGCATGGCGTTGTCGATCAGATAGAAATTTTGGTTATCCTTAGCTTTATTTCGCTTCTTGAAATGGGGACCAATGTTTTCGTCACCGTTTTCCGCTGCGTTGCGGTTAGTCGCCGACATCAATATAGCAACCTAAATCAAAGGCGGCCAATCGAACCAGATTGGCCGTTACACCAATGAAACCGTTCAAGATCAGAGACATAGCAATTGATCCGCCGCTAATACTTTCGCCGATGGCGGGGGTGACGGATTACACTTTTCGCCGGCTGGTGAAGCGTCGCGGCGGGGTGGGGCTTGTTGTGTCTGAGTTTGTATCGGTGGAGGGGTTGACGCGGGGCAATCCGAAATCGAAGCGGCAAATGCACTTTGACGAGAGCGAGCGGCCGTATGCGGTGCAGATATTTGGCGGGCGTGCTGAGCGGATGGCGATGGGTGCCGAGATGGCTGAGGAGATCGGTGCCGACATTTTGGACGTTAACTGTGGCTGCCCGGCTCCGAAGGTGGTAAAGAATGGCGGCGGTTCCGGCTTGCTGCGTGAGCCGGAGCGTTTGGAAGAGATCTTGAAAGAGATCAAGAAGGTGATAACGATCCCGCTGACGCTTAAGCTGAGAACGGGTTTTTCGGATGCGACGATCAACGTTGTTGAAGTTGCCAAAATGGCGGAGCAGTGTGGCGTTGAGCATATTCAGGTCCATGGCCGGACGCGGGAGCAAGGATATAAGGGCTTGGCGAATTGGGAGCTGATCAAGGCGGTAAAGGACGCAGTGAGCGTTCCGGTGTCGGGTAACGGCGATATCACGTCCCTGGAATATGGAATGAGGCGATGGCGTGAGACGGGCGTCGACGGCATTTTGATCGGCCGAGGAGCGATGCAGAACCCGTGGATCTTTCGTCAGTTTGCGGACGTGCTGGCGGGCCGTGAGCCGTATCAGCCGGACCTCGCGGAAAAAAAGGCTGTGCTGCTCGAGTTTTTTGAGCTGTGTCTCGAAGAAATGCCCGAACTAGTCGCGCTGGGCAAGATGAAGCAGCTCGCCGGGCAGTTCACAAAGGGATTGGTGGGCGGAGCTCAGTTTCGACAGACTCTTTATCATTCGCACTCGGCGGCGGAGATCCTCGATAACATTTCTATTTACTTCAGAACGTTGGCCGAACGAGACGATTTCGGCGACGGAATGGTGGAGGCCGATCAGACAGACAGTGATATCATGTCCTGCGACGCCTTTACCCAAACCGGACGAGACGCAAATGCAGTTTCGGCTTCGGTCGTCAGATAACAGAGGAAAACTATGCGCATTTTGATGGCCGGGGCCATAATTTCGATCGTGGGTATGACCGCATTTGGACAGAGCCTCAGCGTTGAAGAGATCGTCGAAAGACACCTGAACGCTATCGGCGGGCACGAACTTCGTGCGAGCAGGACGAACCAGCTTGCGATCGGAACGAACTCTTTTGAATCGAAGTTGCCTGCACGCCGAACCGAAGGTCGGTCAGTGATCGCCAGTGACGCAGGCAATCATATGTTCGCTTCGACCTTCAACTCGCAGGAGTATCCCTCCGAAAAGATCGGTCATTTCGGCGGCAAGGTAGATATGCCGTGGGTAACAGCAGGCACGCGTTCACCGCTTGGAGCATTTATCAAGGATCATGAAAAGATCCTTACTGACGGGCTTCTGACGGGAACAATGTCTATGCAGTGGACCATTGCGAATCTGGAGAAGACAAAGGGCCGGGTGCGAGCCTCCGGGACGAAAACAGTTAACGGCCGTCGCGCGTATATTATCGATTACTACCCCCGAGGGGTTTCGAGTGATGAATTTTCCATCAAGCTGTTTTTTGATGTGGAGAGCTTTCATCATCTTCGCACTGAATATTTTCGGATGATCCCGGCCAAGCCGCAGCCTTTTGGCGCACTTGGGGTGCAAGGCGGCGTTAAAATGGGGCTGAATGAGTCGTTTAGTAATTTCAGGATGGCCGGCGGGATGATATTGCCTCACAGCTACAAACTCGACTATATAACGGACAGCAACAGCGGTACGGCGGAATATCACTGGACCATCGATATTACTCAGTATATGTTCAATCAGAAGCTTGCCGAAGACTTTTTCAAATTCTAATGGCGAAGATCAAGCACTGTTTAATTTTGTCGTTTCTACTTCTGTGTAGTGCTACCGCGGCCGCCCAAGCTCCCGCGAAGCCAGCTCCTGCAGTATCAAATGGGGCACAGGGGACTCCTGCGTACGCCGAGATACTGCTTAAGAGCACCGCGGTCGAGGCCGAGCTCGAGAGCTTGTTGCTTGATTACACTGAAGACTTTCCGCGGGTCAAGGAGCTCAAGTATGAGCACGGCCTGCTCGAGAAAGAAAAGAGCCGGCTGAAGGCGTTGAAGCCTGATCAGGTATCGAAGCTGTCGCTGGCGCTAGGGAGGCTTATCGTGCAGAGGGTTGAATTGGAAACAGATCTTTGGAAGCTTTCCGAAAATTATAAGGAAGAGCATCCGGACGTGCGACGCGTAAAGCGGAAGCTGGAGATATACCAAAAGGCTATAGCGGAGATCATGGGTTAGATAGCTCCGTCGTCCGAGTTCTCGGAGATGAGAGTGTAAAGAGTGCCTGATTCGCTGCGGGAAACCTGTTTAGCGGAGGGCACTTTTTCGATTCGATAGGTTCGCGTGAGCGGGCCTTTTGTTATTTGAAGCTCGTCGCCTACGCTCACCTCTTTAGATGACTTTGCAGGCGTTCCGTTGAGCGATACGAGGCCGGCGTCGCAGAGTTGTTGAGCAACACTGCGGCGGACGGCGATGCGGCTGAGTTTGAGAAAGACATCGAGTATCATCAGAGGGTATCGTAGAAATAGAAAAGCCGGACGGAGCATGCTCGTCCGGCTTACTTTGCGATCGTTTCGGACTATTCGGATCCGGGTTTAGTGCGGCGTTCGTCGGCGAAGAGAATAGGTGCGACAAGGGGCCTGTAGCCTTCGTTGATCTTTATGTACGCATCTTCGCGAAGGTCCGTCATAAACTTCTTTTGCACCTCAGCTGACTTTTCACGCACGATCGCCATGCGTACAAGATTATTATCGAACTGAGAGTCCGAGCTGGCGGCTTGCCGGTCCTCTATTTTAAGTATGCTAATGCCGACATCGTCGACCTCGATGGGGTCGCTTATTTCACCTTTTTTCAAGGTTTTAATGAAATTGCCGTACCGCGGGTCAAGTTCTGAAACGGGGATGGGGTCGACTTTACCTTTTGTTTTGGCAGCATCGGCCCGATCTGAGTTTTCGACGATCAGCTGTTCAAAACTGGTTCCTGTGCGTGCGGCGGCAACGAGTTCTTTGGCCTTAGTACGAACGGCCGCTTCGTCGCGTCCTGCAAAGCTCAAAAACAACTCGGCCAACGTCACCGTTTCCGGTTTGGTGAACTTCGCTTTGTTCGCTTCGTAGTAGCTCTTTACTTCGGGATCTGGCGTGTCCCAATAAATCTTTGCCTGAACCTCTCGCTGAATGACAATATCGCGAGTTATCTGGTTACGCCACATCTCACGGATCTCCTGCGGATTGACGCCGTTTTTTTCCATTTCCTGGAACAGGGCTTCGACCGTAGTGAGGTTGTTCTCTTCCATCACCTTGCGAAAACGCTGGTTGACCTCAGCATCAACGTCACGTTCCACGCCTAGTTCCTTGCCGCGCTGCAAAATGAGTTCTTCGTTGATCAAGTTTGAGATCAACTCACCCTTTTTCTCTTCCAACTCTTTCTCTGCGGCGGCGCGATCTTTGCCTTGTTCGACCTGAGCGTCAACCATTGCTTTCATTTCGCGTCTGATTCGCGAAAGCGTTATGACACCGTCGTTGACCTGTGCGACGACTTCGTCGATCACACGCTCTTCGGTTTCCTGAGCAAAGGCGGCGGTGCCAAAAAGCCCGATGGCCGCGATAAGAAAAAGCACTTTTGATGTTCGTATCATGAAATAACTCCAAGTTTGGAAAATGGCGATAAGCTTCTGCAAGAACGTTTGATGCACCTAACCTTTATTAGGTTTTATTATATAACGACCGCATTCAAATCAATATTGCTCAGCCGCGAATCGACTGAAGGATCTGCAGTGCCGAAACGATCGGGTTTTCGCCGGACGGTGGCAGCCTCAGTATCCCAGCAGGCGAAAATGTGATGCCGGTCTCGTCGTTGACCATAAACATAAGCTTTTCCGGGTCAACCCGGGCATTCTCAGACAGTTTAACGGCAAGTCCCGCTTGCGATTGATCGATCGAGACGATTCGCATCGTCTCGGCGAGGCGTCGCAGGCGTCCATACATAAGCAGGTTTTCGACAGATTCGGGAACCTTACCGTAGCGGTCTGCGATCTCAGTTCTGATGGCCACGAGAGCTTCTTCGTCGGCGGCGGAAGAGATTCGCTTGTAAGTTCGGAGACGCTGGCCGGCTTCAACGATGTAATGTTTTGGTATCGCGACATCTACTCCGAGATTGATGGCTACGCTTGTTTCGTCCTCGATCTCTTCGCCGCGCATTTCAGCGATGGTGCGTTCCAGCATCTTTGTGTAAAGATCGAAGCCGAGGGCGTCGAGATGGCCGGATTGCTGGCCGCCGAGTATATTGCCGGCGCCGCGTAGCTCGAGGTCAAGGGCAGCGATGCGGAAACCGGCTCCGAGGTCGGAGAACTCGCGGATAGCACTCAGCCGGTGGCGAGCGATCGGCGTTAGCTCAAGCTCGCTTGGGATGAGCAGATACGCATAGGCCCGCCGGTTCGAACGGCCGACACGGCCGCGGAGCTGATAGAGCTGTGAGAGACCGTAGTTGTCGGCTCGGTTAATGATAATCGTGTTTGCACGCGGTATATCGATACCGTTCTCGATTATTGTGGTCGCAACGAGGACGTCGTATTTGTAGTCGATGAAATCGAGCATTACCTGCTCCATTTCTTTTTCGTTCATTTGACCGTGGCCGATTGCGACGCGGGCGTTGGGAACGATCTTTTTGATGAGAGCGGCTATGGCTTCGATGGTCTCGACGCGGTTATGGAGGAAAAATACCTGGCCGCTGCGAGACATTTCGAGGTCGATGGCAGAGCGGATGACGTTCTCTGAGAACTGCACGACCTGGGTATTGATCGCGAGGCGGTCGCGGGGCGGCGTTTCGATGACGGACATATCGCGCATCCCGAGGAGCGACATGTTGAGCGTACGCGGGATCGGCGTGGCGGAAAGCGTAAGGACGTCGACCTTCTTTTTAAGCTGCTTGAGCTTCTCTTTATGGGCTACGCCGAAGCGCTGTTCTTCATCGACCACGACGAGGCCGAGTTTCGGCATTTTTACATCGTTAGAGAGAACGCGATGGGTGCCGATGACAATGTCGACATCGCCTTTTTCCGCGGCGGCGACCACTGATTTTTGTTCTTTGGTTGACCGGAAGCGGGAAAGCAGCTCGATTGTGACGGGGAATGCGGCGAAGCGTTTGCGGAAAGACTCGAAGTGCTGATAAGCGAGGATCGTGGTCGGAGTCAATATAGCCGCTTGTTTGCCGTCCATCACGGCTTTGAAGGCTGCACGCATCGCGACCTCGGTCTTGCCGTACCCGACGTCGCCGATGATAAGTCGGTCCATGGGACGGGCGGTTTCCATATCGGCCTTAACGTCTTCGATAGCCTTGCCCTGATCAACGGTGAGCTCGAACGGGAAAGCGTCTTCGAACTCGTGCTGCCAGGGAGCGTCGGGTGAAAATGCGTAGCCCTGCACGAGGCGTCGTTCTGCGTAAAGCTTTAACAGCTCGTCGGCCATGTCACGCATGGCGCGTTTGGCCTTGGCCTTGGTTTTTTGCCACCCGATACCGCCGAGGCGGTCGATGGCGGGGGAGGTGGCTTCGCCGGACGAATAACGCGACACGAGATCCATGCGTTCGACCGGCACGAACAGCTTGGCTTCGTCCGCATAAACGAGCTGCATGAACTCGCGTTCAGAGCCTTGCGATGAGAACGACTTGAGGCCGTCGAAACGGCCGATGCCATGGTCAACGTGAACGACATAGTCGCCTACTTTGAGATCACGAAAGTCCGAAATGAACGCGCCGAGGCTCGGCTTACGGCCGGGAGTTCTTGTTTCGGCGGAACGCGGGGCGTCGCTGGTTTCGCCCAATATATCGCCTTCGGTAAACACGGTGAGTCCGTGGCCCGGGAGCTCGAACCCGCCGGAGAGTGTACCGATGACGATCGAGCC
>JACDAK010000008.1 GCA_013695495.1 Blastocatellia bacterium
TTCAAAACCGGGTAGTGCGCGGGTTGGGATCTCAGTACAGCGGCGCACCATATCTGCACGGACGATAGCCGCATTCTCATAATGGTCGCCGGAGCGGAACTGAACGCCGTCGGCTACGATGACGCGGTTTAGGGCCACGTCATCAGGGACAATTACGTCATCCCAGATGACGGCGTCGTGAACCGTTGCCGAAGGGGCTAAGCTACACCTTTCACCGATGCAAACGTCGGCACCGTCCATCATCGCTAAAGAGATATCAAGGTAGCGCGGGATCGTCGACATTTCGTACCACTTGCCAGCGGCTATATGGGATGCGATCCTTTCGCCCGAGTCGATCGCGGGCTGATAGAACGATGGAATGATATCTGAATAGACGCCGCGAGGGATATAGTCGAACACTCTCGGCTCCAGAATTTGGATGCCGGTGAACATCAACGGTGCGTCACCGCTAGAAGTTGAGCGGTCCGGTGAAGGGAACTCGCCGAATCGTGAAACGAGACCACGCTCGACCTCGACTTCGGTGAATCTCTCGCGCTTTTCATTTCGCATCAGGACCATCGTGGCAATAGCACCGGAGGCTTTGTGCGCAACGACGGCGGCGGACAGATCGATATCGGTGATTATCTTGCCGTTGATCACGAGGAACGCGTCGTCCGATAGTTGATCGCGGACATGGTCCAGAGCCCCAGAGGTGCCGAGAATGTCAGGCGTCTCTTCCGAGTAAGTGATGGAGACACCAAAACTGGAACCGTCGCCCAGTGCGGCGATCACAGATTCCGGTTGATGATGCAGATTTACGATCACCTCGCGGAAACCGAACCTAGCGAGATATTCGGCGACATATCCCACCAAGGGCTTGTTCAAAAAAGGGACGGCAGGCTTTGTCCGATCGATGGTTAGCGGGAAGAGGCGAGTTCCGAACCCTGCCGCTAGAATCATTGCTTTCATAATTACCCGGAGTGCCGAAAAACTTAGATTTACTTTAAGACAAGCGGGCGGTCATCATCAAACTGCCCATAAGGAAAAGGGCTGAGACAGAAGCCTCAGCCCTTTCATGCCGCAACCAAAGGTCACGGGCAATTTTATCTTACGTGGTAGATAGCAGCCGGAATATCGTTCTGTGAACCCCAGTTGCGGGTAAGGATGTTCCCGGCAGCGGACGTCAGCACCCAGAACGTTGCGGGATCACCCGGACGCCAGATGACGAAATCCCATCTTCCGTCGCCGTCATAATCACCAGGTGCGGGAATGTCTGTTGCGACAAATCCCCAGATCCTAGCAAAGTCGTCGCCGCCTTCGGATGGACGAACTGTCCAACGCCATGTATCGCCTTGGGCAGTGATCACGGCAAGGTCGGTCGTTCCATCACCGGTGTAATCACCCGCCACGACAAGGTCAGTTCCGTTTCCGAAGGTTTGGGTAAAGAGCGCACCGGTCGCGTAGCGGATCCAGAAGACGCCTTCGCCCGCATCATTGCGTTGAATAACGTAATCAGCCCTACCATCGCCGTCGAAATCACCAACGATCGGGATGTCTCCGTGAATGCCCCAGGCCGCGACGGTGAAGTCAACGTTCGGATTTTCACGCCAGTACCAGAAGCTGAAATCGCCGGGGTTAACACCCGCACGATACACAGCTACGTCAGCCAAGGTGTCCCCGTTAAAATCAGCAACTACCGGTACATCGCCTGTTTGGCCGAATCCTTCAATGCGAAGGGTGTTGTTTGAACTATTGATGATGTAGAACGTGCCGATCGCACCCGGACGCCAGATAGCGATATCAGTTCTCCCATCGCCGTCATAGTCCGCGGGAACGTAGAAATCTGAGCCGATTCCCCATGGCTGCTCGTAAAGCCCGCCTGACTGATTTAAGCTGATCCACCATGAAACCCAATCGTTCGGACCGCCCCGCATGCGTATGATCGCATAGTCAGAGAATCCGTCTCCGTCAAAGTCGACCGGGACGTTCGTACCATTACCAGGACCCGGTGTCGGCGTGGGTGATGGTGTCGGGGTTGGAGTGGGGGTTGGTGTCGGCGTCGGCGTCGGGCCGCCGCCTGCCGTCAGCGTTAAGCTTGCAGCACTGATCGAACCCGTGTCACCATCAGCGCAATCGTTGAATTTCAGAACCCATGTCCCGTTTGACGTGGCAATGCCCGCGAAAACCGGGTTCATCAGAGTTTGAACGCCCGCATCATCTGACGTACGATAATCGCCCGGCGCGACAACCGTCGCCGGGGCCGTGGCGGCGGTCCACCAATTACCCGGTGCCGTATCGTAAAAGTTGTAGGTTCCGGCCAGATCAGCGCTTGAGCCAAACGCGGTTTGACCCGGATTCGTGAACTCAAAGAGAACATGCATTGGAGTTCCGCCCGGAGCAAGAAGTACCGCATCTACGTCTCCAACCCATGTGTGGGTACCTGTGAAGCTGACTCGAACGTTTGTCGGAGGGCCTGAAAGTCCCTCAACGATGAACTGTACCTGCCTACCTGGGCCGGCGCAATCGTCGTCGGGGATCGCCCCTAAACTTCCCGGAACAGCGTTAAATGTGGTCTGACTAAATGCAGTTAAGCCTAGACATAGAGTGAGTGCGAAAATTGCAGAAACACTCCTGAGCAATTTACTGATCATACAAAATGTATTCCTCCTCAAAGATATCGGTATGGGCGCATTTGCAAGCCCGAAAATTCAACGGATAGACTGATGGGGTCATTTTCCGGAGAATGAAATGTGCGGTATGTAAAAAGTTACGAAAACTTCATTAAACCTTAATGTTTTCTTCCTATAATGTCAAGATTTATAAGGATTATGAGATGATGGCGGCACAGTGGTGGGTGTAATTGCGGTTTAAGCCGGTAGGGAGCAGTGGCTTTTCTGCAACCAACGCCATTCGACCGTCATCGGCAGCCGAAAACAAAATGAAAAATTCACGATCTGAAATCTTTGGATGGCTGACGTACGATTGGGCCAATTCCGTGTTCTACACGACCGTGGTTAGTGTTCTCGCGGGGCCCTACATAACCAGCCTTGCTCAAGCGGATGTAGGACGCGGCGGGGTGGTTCTGTCGCTGGGGCCTATCGGTTCGATAACGTCGGACAATCTGTTCACGGCGACCCTCGGCGTTTCCGTCTTTCTTCAGATTTTCATCCTCCCTCTTCTTGGCGGGATCGCTGATTACACGAACCTGAAGAAGAAAATGATGGCGGCGTTTTGCTACACCGGCGTCCTCGCTAGCAGCCTGCTTTTCTTTATTCAAGGTGATTCTTACCTTTGGGGCTGTGCGATGCTCCTCGTTGCCAATATGTGTTTTGCCGCGGCAAACGTCTTCTATAACGCGTTTCTGATCGACATCACTACTGAGGACAAGCGCGATAAAATATCGAGTTACGGGTTTGCTGCCGGGTATTTGGCCGGCGTGATCGTACTCATTCTGAATATAGCCCTGATACAGTTTGCCGAGACACTTGGTATCTCGGAGGGTTTTGCGATCAGGATCTCACTGCTCGCTGCATCACTCTGGTGGGGGTTGTTCGCGATCGTCACCTTCAAGCTTGTCCGTTCGCGCGGAGCTGTGAAATCTATCCCGGCTGGACAGAATATAGTGAAGGTTGGGTTCGTCGAGGTGTGGAAGACTTTGAAGGAACTCTATGGGCTGAAATACACCCTGATGTTCCTGATAGCCTATCTTTTCTACAATGACGGTATTCAAACCGTAATTCTAAATTCGTCAGTCTTTCTTTCTCAGGAGCTGTTCGTCTCGCGCGGGCTCGAAACGGATCAGACCTTTTTACTCGTAATCTTCCTGATAGCACAGACCGCTGCTTTAGCCGGTGCGGTCCTGTTCGAACGCATCGCCCGCGTTATAGGAGCAAAGCACACGATCGTGGTGAGCCTTTTCATCTGGTCGGCCATTGTGATCTACGCGTATGCGTTTCTTCAGAGTACGGCACAAGCAATGGGAATGGCTGTCTTTATCGGGCTTGTTTTAGGCAGCGCGCAGGCGCTCTCGCGTTCTTTGTACTCACAGATGATCCCGAAAGACCGCGAATCGTCGTTTTTTGGTCTTTACGAAATTTCGGAAAAAGGAACATCATGGCTCGGCAATCTGGTGTTTGCAGTGGTGGTCGGCATAACCGGATCGTACCGCTATGCAATACTAGGCTTGATCTTTTCCTTCGTAGTTGGGATCTTGATCTTGATCTTTACCGATACAAGGCGTGCTATACATGATGCAGGCAACCTGACGCCCGAAGAAGCCGAGAAGAGCACCTGAAAGTTGAGGGTTGATTCAGTTTCGTTATAATAGGCCTTTGAATCTTATCTGAATAGGAAATTATCAGCGTGATCGAAAACTCAAAAGACCGAATAGTGACTATCTTCGGTGGCTCCGGCTTCGGGCAAGAATCGCCTGAGTATCAGGATGCGAAACAACTGGGCTTCAGCCTCGCGTCAGCCGGCTTTACGATCTGTACCGGCGGATATCTCGGTGTGATGGAAGCCGCTTCGCGCGGCGCCCGTGAGGCGGGCGGGCGTGTTTTCGGGATCGTTATGAACCAGTTCAAGGCGGAACCGAACAGATACTTAACCGATAAGGTTGCGACGAGCCATTTCTATGAACGGCTTCAGAACCTTATTAGTCGATCGGTCGGCTTCGTTGCTCTTCGCGGGGGGATGGGAACCGTGACCGAGGTTTCGTTGGTTTGGAACAAACTTCAAACTCAAGTGCTTGAACCACGTCCCCTCGTTCTCGTCGGCGAATGTTGGCGGCACGTTACGGATGCATGGCAAGAACATTTGGTCGTATCTGACTCGGACGTGAAACTTCTACAGTTCGCCAGAGACGGCAAGGAAGCGGCCGAAATCATTGTCGCCCGCTCCGCGGGGGTAGTAATTTAAAATGAATTGCCCTAGATGTACGGTGGCGTTGCTGCCCAATGCAAATTTTTGCGGCTCTTGCGGATTTACTATCCAGAATGCTGCAAGCCAGCCTGTGCCGGGTATACCGGCCCAGAATCAGGCAGCACCTCATGGTGGTTCATTTCGTTTCGATGACGACGGCCGGGGGACCGGACGCGGATATCAGTGGGAGATAAAGCATCCGGGGTCGTTCGCTCTAGCGTCAGTTATTCTCGAGCCCGAACAGTCAATATCAGCTGAAGCGGGTGCGATGGTATCGATGTCTGCAAATGTCGAGCTACACTCCGAAATGAAGGGCGGCATGTTTGGGGCGCTTAAACGCGCAGTCGGCGGTGAGTCGGCTTTTGTTTCAACGTTTACTGCCCGCGGCACTCGGGGAGAGGTAACGCTTGCACCAGGGATGCCCGGCGATATTACCGGAATCGAAATGCAGAACCAAACCTTTCGGGTTCAATCCAGCTCCTATCTTGCGGGGGACACTAGCCTGAAAGTTGACACCAAGTTTGGTGGAACTCGCACATTCTTTGGCGGCGAAGGGCTCTTTGTCCTTGAGGTGCAAGGAACCGGCCTGCTTTTGGTGTCTTCATTTGGAGCGATCCATCGAAAAACGTTAGCGGCCGGCGAACAGTATGTAGTCGACACCGGGCACCTTGTAGCATGGGAAGCGCATATGCAGTATGAGCTTAGAAAAGCCGCAAAGGGGTTCTTTCGCAGCGTACTAAGCGGCGAAGGGCTTGTTGCTCACTTTAACGGGCCGGGTGAGTTATTGATCCAGACACGAAACCTTGCGGCGTTTGCGGGGCTGTTGAAGCCGTTCTTTCCGTCGCAGAGTTCGTGAAACCTCCCGAAGTAATGATGTCGAATTCCAGCCAACAAAGAGTTCCGGCCCCTCCGAGGATAAAACCGGAGATTCGGCTGCGCGCTCGAGCCGTCTCGCGGGGTGCCACGATAGGGAGGGCCGTATTACTACACGGCGCACGTATACAATTTTTCCGGATCGACCTAAAGGAGACGGAGGTAGCAGCGGAGATCGCGCGTTTTCGCGTGGCATTAGACCGGTCGCTCCGTCAGCTTTCGCGCTTGTTAAACGACGGAAAAGGCGTGGCACACTCGGCCGAAGGCATCTTCGACACGCATCGCTTGATTCTTTCGGATGCGGCTCTGGCCCCTAAGATCGAAGCAAGCATTGCAACTCAGCGTGTTAACGCGGAATGGGCGGTCAAGTCGGTGATGGATTCCTACAGTACGCGATACAAATCGATCGCCGACGAACACCTTCGCGAGCGGTATATTGATCTCGATGATATTTCCGATCGGCTGCTCCGTGCGCTGGGCGGGGCGGCAGGTACGGTCGAGCTTGAGAAAGGCTCTATCATCATAGCAAAGGAGCTCACGCCTTCAACCTTAATGGAGTTTTCGAGGCGATGGCCCACCGGGCTGATCACCGAGCACGGTGGGTGGACCTCGCACACGTTCATTTTGGCTCGGGAGATCAATATTCCGGCAGTTACTGGGTTGAAAAAGGCGATCCAGCGATTTAGCAGCGGTGACACGGTCGTTGTTGACGGTTACAACGGCTTGGTTGTAATTAATCCGAATGACGAGACGTTGGCAAAATATCGGGTCGCAGCAGCGCAGTTTCAGGAGGTTGCGACCGATGATCCGACGAGTACTGATTCTCCGCTGAAGACCCTTGACGGTCGCCGGGTCGTAATACGATCGAACTCGGATCTTCCCCAGTATCATAAGCGGGCGATGAGGTTCGGAGCGGAGGGTGTAGGTCTATATCGGTCGGAGATCCTGTTTAATCACTTCAAAGGCCATCCAACCGAGGTACAGCAATTTAACGCCTACAAGGAGATTGCGGATGCTGCAGGAGATGACGGAGTGCGGATACGAACCTTTGACATCGGACTTTCGCAATTGAACGAGAACGACACAGACCGCGAACGAAATCCGGCACTTGGGCTTCGGGCGATACGCCTCGGGCTCGCGTATCCAAAGTATCTCCGGACGCAGATCCGCTCACTTCTAAGAGCATCGGCCGGCCGCAAGATCGACATTATTATACCGATGGTGTCGGGGCTGGCGGAGATCCGCGCCTTTAAGGCTGAATATGATCGCGAGCGGATAGCTCTCATAGAAAAGAAGACCGAGATCGGAGATCCGCGCATCGGAGCCATGATCGAGATACCTTCCTCAGTGCTCCTGATCCGCTCGATACTGAAAGAAGTCGATTTGATCTGTTTGGGGACGAATGACCTAGTTCAATACCTCACGGCGGTTGACAGAGACAACGAGTCGGTGGCGAGCTGGTTCCGTACGCTGCATCCGGCTGTGATCCAGGCGGTCGGGACCGTGATCTCGGCCGCGGCGGATGCGGGGAAGCAGGCGGTGGTGTGCGGCGAAATGGCCGGTTCGCCTTTCTACACGCCGATCCTGATCGGCTTAGGTGCGACGGATCTGAGTATGAACGCTAATTCGATCTCGCGTGTTCGCAGGGTGATCGCGGGTCTCGCGTTTGACGAGGCGCGGGAGCTGATGAAAAAGGTAGAGGAATGTAAGACGTCCGAAGACATCGAAACTGAGCTGACGAGTGCGATCCTGAGCAGATGGCAGCATCTTTACCCCGCGAATTTCCGCCGCAGCCGGAAGATATAAAACCTTATAACATTCGTTTCAATGTTGAACATTTTTTGTTATACTAACTGTGGCTAAGCTATCATGCAGGCTGCGCGATCGCTTTTGAAAAGAAGAGGAAAGTCCGAACACCATAGGGCAGCGAGCCGGATAACGTCCGGGCGGCCGGGAAACTGGTTGACGACAAGTGCAACAGAGAATAGACCAGCCTTTTCGAAGGTGATGGGTGAAACGGTGAGGTAAGAGCTCACCGGCTCGTCTGGTAACAGGCGGGGCCAGGTAAACTCCTCGCGGTGCAAGACCAAATAGGGCTACGAATGGGACTGCCCATCCCGTGTGTCTAGCAACAGGCACTGCGTAGCCGGGTAGGTTGCTCGAGCCGACCGGTAACGGCCGGCCTAGATGAATGATCGCACCGTTTCGACGGTCACAAAATTCGGCTTACAGGCCTGTTTTGATCTTAGCCACACATTTTTAACCCTTGGAAAACTGTAAGGAGAATCACCTTTTGTATGGCCAATCGAAAAGGCGTATTCATTGGGGCTTATGTTCCCAATGAGCTAAAAGAATCTCTGCGGCGGCGGGCTGCGGCGGAACACAGAACTTTATCGCAGGAGATCACCCGGATACTAGTCGAAGCGGTCCATGGCAAAGGCTTGCCGCCGGGAAGTGTAGACAGACGAACGACGGAAGCAACGCCGCGCCGTAGGGCTACCGATCCGCCGATACGCCGACGGGCAAACGATTTGCCGTACGTCACATCGTCAGACGAAAAGAAAGACTAATCCGATTAGATGTGATTGTTGCGCCGTCTCGCGGGAGGCGGCGTTTTTCTTTTCGCAGGTGTGTTCTGATAAACTTTTGTTGAATGAATAAACGTGTCGCCCTGATCTCTTTGATCGTTGCTGCTCTGAGCGCCCTTGGCGGTTTTCTACTCGCGAATGCTTTCAACCGTGCTTCGCTGGACGAACTCCGCGGCGAGAACGAACGCCTTCGGGCGGCAGCAGAGGGCACAAGCAAGAGCGAAGGCGAGTTCACGCTTTCAGAAGTTGAGATTCGACGAAAGGTAGAAGAAGCTGACGCCATTCCGGGAGATTTCACATTCCAGAAGAATCTCGGAACCGCGCTTTACCGCTACGGGTCGCTGAGACAGGACGCCGGCGTGATCCAGGAAGCTCAAAGGCTGTTAGAGCGTGCAGCTAAGTTGAATTCGGGTGATGCATCCGTCCAGCTCGCACTCGGGAACTCTTATTTCGATCGGGGGTATATAGAGCGGCAAAATACATTTTTCGAGCGGGCGCGGGAGATCTACAGATCTATTCTGGCAAATGACCCACAGAACGCCGCCGTCCGTACGGACCTCGGACTAACATATTTTTTGCAGGACCCGCCCGACTTGAACAATGCTGCCGAACACCTCGAAACAGCACTTGCGATCGATTCGAAAAATGAACGAAATCTGCAGTTTATGGTCCAGGTTTACTGGCGCTTAAAGCAGCCGGAAAAAGCGGCAGAAAGATTGGAGAGGCTGAAGCAGGTCAGCCCCGATAGCCCCGCGATAAACGAGCTTGCCACCTTGCTAACCACCGATCCAAACGCGTCGGCACAATGAAAGAAGCCCTTTTTATTCTGCTGATAGTTCTGATTCTGCTCGGGTTCAC
>JACDAK010000073.1 GCA_013695495.1 Blastocatellia bacterium
GTCATTCACCTCTCGGCAGATGTTCGACGAAGCGTTTGTCGAACTCGGCGCGTTTCATGCGATCATGGATGACGCTCTTGACAGCCTCGGTGCCAACGAAAGGATGACGCACCGCGTTCTAACGAACTTCAAGCGGTTCGAGATCGGCATTCGCAGATTTAATCCGCGGTTGGAATTGATCCGGCGGGAATTTCCGGGATCGCACGAATATTACGTTCGCTCTCTTATAGGCCATTTGCGCGACGCGCGCACGCGCGCCACCGAGCCGCTATTTGGCGACACCGTTCTGCCGGACAATTAGACCTATGAAAAACGAAGCTTCTTTATTCCATATTCGGCGACTGATCTTTTCGGTCGCCGTCGTCTTTGGCGTACTTGTTTTATTCGCAGGAACGTCGGACGCACAGCGTCGCGATTACATGACGGATGACGAGATCGAACTAGTGCGTGAGAACCAGGTCCTAGATGCGCGGGTAACTGTTTTGGTAAGAATGATAGACCGCCGCTTTACCGCTCTTGGCATTAATGTAGGCGGGTCAAAGCCGCGGTCTAGCGAGGTGTGGGGCCCGGAACCCACCGGCACCCGTCTTGAGCTTTTTACCGACGTTCGAAAGCTTCTCGAAAAAGCGATAGACGACATCGACGGCATTGCCGAACGCGGCCACGGCCCCTACGTACCGGAAAAGAACCGCGATCGCATCGTTCCGAAGGCTATGGACGAACTGACCAAAGCCGCGCGCCGATATCAACCGGCGCTGCAGACAGCACTGAAAGCATCCTCTGATGAAAAAGAACTTGGCGCTATAGCGGGCGCCATCGCATTCTGCGAAATGATCCTCGAATCTACAAAGAAATAACTCTCCTTATATAAGAAGTAAGCTGGTTTTTTGAGCTACGGAGTTGAGCGCCGTTGCGCGATAAACTACATTACTTCTTTATATGTCCAAAACTAACTTGAAGAAGACCCCGCTGAACCATGTTCATCGGGAGCTTGGCGGCAAAATGGTCGACTTTGGCGGCTGGGATATGCCCGTGCAGTACCCGGCCGGCGTGATCGAAGAACATTTGGCGACGCGGACGCGGGCCGGGCTTTTCGACGTTTCTCATATGGGCGAGATCTTCGTCGAGGGGACGGACGCGATCCGGTTCGTCAACCGGCTTACGACCAATGACGTTTCTAAACTTGAGAACGGACAGGCTCACTACTCCGTGTTTACAAATAAACAAGGCGGGGCAGTCGACGACCTCCTCGTTTACCGAATTGGCCCCGGTAAACTCTTGTTGGTGGTAAATGCAGGAACGACCGATAAGGATTGGGAGTGGATTCAATCGCACGTGGACGAGGATGAAGACGTCACCATCCGCAATGCATCTGACGAGTATTGCCAGATCGCGATTCAAGGCCCTGCGGCCCAGTCGATTTTGCAAACAATGACCGAGACCGATCTTTCCCAGATCAAATATTATTGGTTCACCTTTGGCGAGGTTGCGGGCGTCGATGCCATAATCTCGCGCACGGGCTACACGGGCGAAGACGGCTTTGAAGTTTACGCCGCATCGGAACATGCCGAGGCGCTTTGGAGGCAGATGACGGAAGCCGGCGCAGATCACGGCATACTTCCCTGCGGTCTTGCCGCAAGGAACACGCTACGACTAGAAGCCGGGATGTCGCTATATGGCCACGAACTCAGCGATGATATCACGCCGCTCGAGGCCAATCTGGGTTGGATCACGAAATTTGACCAGGAAGAGTTCATCGGCCGCGAGGCTCTTTCCGATCTCAAAGCCGCCGGTCTTAAGCGTAAACTCGTAGGGTTTGAGATGCGTGAGCCGGGCATCGCACGTGACGGGTTCGAGGTCGAGGTCGACGGAAAGCAAGCTGGATACGTAACGTCCGGCTCGCCCGCTCCGTTTCTGAAGAAAAATATCGGACTCGCATTCGTTCCGCCCGAATTTGCAAAACTTGGGCAGGAACTTAAAATCAATATACGAGGAAAACTAGTATCTGCGATGGTCGTTCCGACCCCTTTTTACAAACGTGAAAGATCCATTTGATCGATATTAGCGAATAAGATCAAAGCGAAGCTAGAGAACAAAATATATGTCACAAATTCCTGAGAATGTACGTTACAGCAAAGACCACGAGTGGGTCTCGGTCGAAGGCGACACCGCTACCATCGGCATTACGGATTACGCACAGTCATCGCTTGGGGATGTTGTCTATATCGACTTCCCGCGAGTAGGCGACAAGGTTGCGGCGCACGAAGCGTTCGGCTCGGTCGAATCGGTCAAGGCCGTATCGGAGATCTTTACCCCCATCGCGGGCGAAGTGACGGAGGTCAATGAGGGGCTGAATGATACCCCCGAATCAGTGAACTCCGACCCGTACGCCGAAGGATGGATGGTGAAGATCAAAATGGATAACCCGGGCGAAGCGGACGGGCTTCTCTCGGCCGTAGAATACGAAGAATTTCTTTCGGCAAATGTCTGAACAAGGCCCCGCTGAGGGGCATTTTCTTAAATAATGCGTTATATACCAAATTCTCCGGAAGAAAGGCAGGAAATGCTTGCCTCGATCGGGCTTTCCAGCGAACAGGAACTTTTTCGTTCCATCCCGGAAGATGTCCGTCTTGGCCGCGAGCTGAACATCACTGATCCGCTAGCTGAACCCGAGGTGATCGCCGCGATGGAGGAGATGGCCGCAAAAAACACTGCGGCAACGAAGCCTTCATTTCTCGGTGCGGGCGTTTACTCGCACTATTCACCGACCATCGTTGATCACCTCATACAGCGTTCCGAATTCTTTACATCGTACACGCCGTACCAGCCTGAGATATCACAGGGGACGCTGCAGTACATCTTTGAATTCCAAACGTTGATCTGCCAGCTCACAGGAATGGAGGTCGCGAACGCCTCGATGTATGACGGTTCGACCGCCATGGCCGAAGCCTACGTCATGGCTCAGCGCGTCACCCGACGCGACAGGATCGTGGTTGCGCGATCGGTCCATCCAGAATACCGCGAGGTTGCACGGACCTATACGCAGCACGGCGACGCGAAGATAGTAGAAGTCGACTTCGACGAGAAGACCGGAGCTCTGAGCGACACCTCAACACTGGATGACCAGACGGCGGCTCTCGTCGTCCAATCGCCCAACTTTTTCGGATGTATCGAGGATCTCAAATCACTCGCAGAAGCTGCTCATGCAGTCGGCGCGTTGTTTGTTGTAGTCGTGACCGAAGCGATCTCGATGGGGCTTTTGAAGTCCCCCGGTTCGTGCGGGGCAGACATCGTCGTCGGCGAGGGCCAATCGTTCGGGATCCCCATGAGCTTCGGCGGGCCGCACGTCGGCATCTTCGCAACGCAGAACAAGTTCGTGAGGCAAATGCCCGGACGGCTTTGCGGCGTGGCTTACGACAAGAACGGCAACCGCGGCTTTACACTGACACTTTCCACCCGCGAACAGCACATTCGCCGTGAAAAGGCGACGTCGAACATCTGCACGAATCAGGGCCTGATCGCACTCGCCGCAACCATCTATATGGAAGCGATGGGAAAGAAAGGCCTGAAAGAGGTAGCAGAACAAAATGCGCAAAAAGCCGCGTACGCAAAACGAAAGATCTCAGCGAGCGTTGGCTACTCGATCCCGTTCTCGGCTCCGACATTCAACGAGTTCGTTGTACGGGGCTCTGGGTCTGCGGTCGAAACGCTCGAGAAACTTCGCGGCAATGGCATCATCGGCGGACTTGCCTTGTCGAAGTATTACATCGACCGACCCGACGAGTTCCTCGTATGCGTGACGGAGACTGCGTCTAGATCGAATATCGACAAATTCGTCGATTCGTTGAACTGCGATCGATGAGATATCTGTACAATTACGGTGAATTCCTCCTCTGTATCGGGCCGCTGTTTCTGATCATTTGGATAATTGGACTGGCTCTTCTCTGGAACAGCCTTCCCTCGCGAGTTAAGAAAAAGGATTCGTCGGACGAAGATAAAGATGGGTGACGTGTTCAAAAAAACTTTCGAAGCCGGATGGCGGCACGTCGATCCGAACGGCCATGTAGCGAACATGGTTTATCTGGAATATGCCGTTGATACCCGTGTTTCGTTCTTCGCGACGCAGGGTTTTCACCCGGATGATTTCAACCGGTACGGGTTTGGTCCGGTCATCAAGAGCGACTTTGTCGAATATTTTAGCGAAGTAAAGATGCTCGATAAGCTCAAGGTTACAATGGAAAACGGCGGGCACAGTGAAGACGGTTCACGCTTTCGCGTCATCAACAATATTTATAAAGAAGACGACACGCACGCTGTCCGCATAACAAGCATCGGCGGATGGCTGCACCTGGAAGAGCGGAAGCTCATCGAACCGCCGGAGCAGATGAAGAACGCATGGCTTGCACTGGAGCGAAGCTCCAACTTCGAAGAACTTCCGTCGAGCATTAAGAAATAGGTATGAGTATCAAAAAGGTTACGCAACATCCGTCGCAGAACGAAGGACTGATTTTTGAGCGGTCGCAGACGGGCCGCGTTGGATATAGGTTGCCCCGGCTGGACGTGGACGAGACGCCGATCGACGAGATCGTGCCGGCCGAACTTCGCCGCGACGACGAACTCGAAGGCGTGCCCGAAGTATCTGAGGTGGACGTGATCCGCCATTTTACCCGTATATCTACCTGGAATTATTCGATCGATCTCGGCATGTATCCGCTTGGGTCGTGCACAATGAAATACAACTCGCGGCTCAACGAAAAGGTCGCGCGCATCGGCGGGTTCACCGGTCTCCACCCCCTCGCACCTGAGGAAGAGTCGCAGGGAGCTCTGGAATTGATGTACCGCCTCCAAGAAGATCTGGCGGATATCACCGGACTTCCAGGCGTTTCGCTTCAGCCAGCCGCGGGCGCGCAAGGCGAAATGACGGGTGTGATGCTCATCCGCGCTTTCCTCGACCAACGCGATGGCGAAGCTTCGCGTGACCGGCGCGTAATGCTCATCCCCGACTCGGCTCATGGTACAAACCCGGCGTCAGCCGCACTCGCAGGTTTTACCGTTAAGACGGTCCGCTCCAACAGCAAAGGCCTGACCGATATGGACCACCTTCGCGAGTTGTGTGATCAAGGCGGCGTCGCGGGGCTTATGCTTACCAATCCGAACACCGTCGGCATATTCGAAACGAACATCCGCGAGATCTGTGACGTGATCCACGGGGCCGGCGGTCTTGTGTACATGGACGGCGCAAACATGAACGCATTGGTTGGCGTCGCTCGACCCGGCGACATGGGTGTGGACGTGATCCATCTCAATTTGCATAAGACATTCTCAACGCCGCACGGCGGCGGCGGTCCCGGTTGTGGTCCGTGCTGCTGTACTGAAGAACTCGCCGAGTTCCTGCCCGTGCCGAGAATCGAAAAAGCCGGCGATCGGTACAGACTCAATTACGATCTCCCCAATTCGATCGGCCGCGTCAAGGCGTTCTTCGGCAACTTCGGAATGATGATCCGCGCCCTCTCATATATCTACACCCACGGCGCCGACGGTTTGAAAGAAGCGACAGAAACCGCGGTTCTCAACGCCCGATACGTGGCGAACGAACTCAAAGACACCTTTCACATGCCGTATGAGTCAGACTGCATGCACGAGGCGATCTTTTCCCATAAGCACCAGACGAGAAAAGGCGTTCACACGCTGGACATCGCAAAACGCCTAATCGATTACGGGTTTCACCCGCCGACAATTTACTTCCCGCTTGTGGTTGAAGGTGCGATGCTGATCGAACCGACTGAGTCCGTCGGCCGAGCAGATCTCGATGCCTTCGTCGAAGCGATGAAAGACATAGACCGCGAAGCTCAGGAAGATCCGCAATTGGTGATCGATGCACCGCATTCAACACGAATCGGCCGCCTCGACGAAGCCGCCGCTGCCCGCAAGCCTGTACTCCGATGGCAGCCCGATATGGAAGCGACCGCAAAATCGGCCTCGTAAAGTCACCAGTGTTTAAGGAACACCGTCCCGGATCGAGGCAATCACAACGTTGCTATCCGGGACTTTCTGCGCATAATAATATCCGCATCCGGGTTAAGTGAAAGACGGTAAAGCCAAAGAAAGTAGAGGGGCTTAAAGCCCGGCAAAGGCGAAATAAGTGGGTCCATTCGTTCACAATATCGATCCGATCATCGCGAGTGTTTCCGGCGTTCACGTTTGGTGGTACGGGATGAGTTTTGGATTGGGTTTTCTCAATGCCCATCTTTTTCTTCGACGGAATAGAGAAAGGGTAGGACTCTCGCTGACCGGCGTTTATGACGTCACACTTTTTCTGGCGGTCGGAACCTTGGCGGGCGGTCGGGCCCTAGTGGTCATCAACAACGAATGGGAGTTTTACCGCGACCACCTATCGCTGATACCTAGCATTTGGGTTGGCGGATTCGCATCCCACGGTCTCATACTCGGGGCCGCGGCGGGTGTCGGCGCATTTTGCTGCTTTTATAAAGCTCCCTTTCGGCAGTTGTTCGATCTGCTGGCCATTTCAGCAGCGATCATTTTGGGGTTTGGTCGCGTAGGGAATATCATCGATGGGCAGATCTACGGTAGCCTGACCGACCTTCCGTGGGGCGTTCAGTTTCCCGGGGTAGCAGGATTTCGGCATCCGGTAGTTCTCTATGATGGGCTAAAGAATTTTCTGCTGGTGCCCTTACTGCTATGGGTGCGCAGCCGCGGGGCGCCTCCCGGAAGGGTCGCAGTACTACCTCATACTCTATGCCGGACTCCGGATACCGATCGATATGCTGCGTGAGTATCCGACCACGATG
>JACDAK010000080.1 GCA_013695495.1 Blastocatellia bacterium
GGGATACTCTTAAACGTTGTAGTTCCGGCTGCATTGTTCGGGTTTCCTGTGAACAGAGCATTGAGCAAACAAACGTTGTTAGATCCCCCTCGTGCTAGGTTAAATGCTTCGAGAAAGGTCTGACTACCACACCGTGAATCAGTTGCGTAGATATCGACTTGGTTTCGGTTGTATGCGCCGAAAAGGTTCGTACCCCGACGGCCGATATAGTTGACCTCAAGCACAATACCTCCCCAAAGTTCACGCTGGATACCCGCGAACCACTGGTGAGTTTCAGGAAACTTGATGTCCGGATCAACAGTTACAATGCCGGTCGTCGAAAATGCAGGAGGTTGACGGAGCTGATCCGGTGTGAGGGATGGTGATAGGTCAGGCAGGCCGTTCCTGATCAAGAGATTCTGCGATCCGATACCTGTCGCGGACGCGCTAAAGGTGTTGCCCGGTGCGCTCTGGTACACGAAGTTTGCAAACACTTGTGAGGGGAATCGGTCGTATGCCATTCGGTAGTTCATTCGAACCGAGGTTTTCCCATCGCTGAAGGGGTCCCATGCAAAGCCGACAGACGGCGAGAAGTTGTTCCAGTCGTTTTGGTACAACGACCCTTCTTCCCATCGAAGTGCATTAGAAGGAGCTGCACCTATTGTGAACGGCTGCGACGGGCGAAGGATCGGAAGGCCTTCCGACTGCGGGCTCAATTTAATTTCCCATCGAAGTCCCAGATCGAACGTCAAATTAGACCGGGCTCGCCATGTATCCTGAAAATAAAAGTCGTATTCCGGATATTTGGCGTTATAGACCCAGCGGGTACCCCCCGGAGCGAACTGGTTGGGGTTGTCAGGCGAAACAACAAAACCCTGTGTAAAACTTCCGATTCGTCCGATGTAATTGTTGATCGCCGCTAAAAGAAGGTTGCGGTCGTTTACGTTTATGCTAGCAGCGCCTGCTGTAGGAACACCCCAGCCTGAGAAGTCGCTTGCTCCCGTTCCGAAGCCGACTTGACCTTCGATCTGACCACCGGCCGAGGAGCGATCGTCGATCTGGTTCCCAAAGCGGAAATTGATTCCAAACTTTAGAGTGTGCGGCGACAGGTCATAGGTCATATTGTCGACGAACTGCCAGGTCCTTGATGAACGTGCATTGTACTGAAAGTTGCGATCCGGGGCCGTTACGGTGTTCAAAACGAACGGAACACTGGGGTTCGATGCCGGGTATTCAAACTTAAATCCAAAACGGTTAATACCGAAAAGGAACTCGTTCACAAATCGGGGGGTAGGCGACCACCGATAATTAAACGCGAAATTTTCGGGATTTCGAAAAGTATCGATCCAATTGGGAAAGCCGGGAAATCGCTGAAGTCCGGCGTTGGCGATATCACCAAAGGTGTTCTGCTCCCCCTTTGCATATCTGACGTAGAATTGATTCTGATCATTGACCTTGAAGTCGAATCTCGAGACGAAATCGTACTGCTTCTCCCTCTGCGGGGCAACGAAATTGAACCGTCCAGTGTTCAGTCCGTCGCCGACCGTGTAATCGTTCGGACCGGGCAGACCTGCGAGCAGATTCATTATCATCGGATCCACCGTGATTGGACGTCCGGTCGTCGCGTCATAAGACTGGATGCACGGATTGGGGACGCCCGGGCCACAGTTGGGATATCGCGGTGTGCCGTCTGGGTTAACGGCAGCGCCGCTCGGAAACGTGCCGCTGGTGTTCGTACCGGCCGGTGCATTTCGTCCGCCTTGAACGTAGCGGATAATACCGGCACGTGCCAGCGGCGTATATACAAGTGGCGATGCAAGACGCGTTTCACTTGCCCGCAGCATTTGCAGATTCACAAAAAAGAATGCCCGGTCACGCAAAAGAGTAAACGGATTCTCATTGTTTCCAAAAGGATTGAACAAGGGTCCGCCGAGGCTACCCCCGAAAATATGTTGGACAAACTGGCGTTTCGGTATCCCCTGCTTGTTGAGTTCAAATTCATTGGCCAGAAGCTCCGGCGTTTGGTATAGCTCAAAAAGGTTACCGGTAAACCGATTGGTTCCTGAACGAGTGGTTAACGACACTTGGGCCCCGGACGAGCGGCCGAGCTCAGCTGTAAAGTTACTCGTTACGATCTGTACCTCTCGGATTGAATCTGTATTCGCCCGAAGCGGTGTGAAGTTCGAACCGCCAGCGGTCGATTCGTTAATGTCAATTCCGTCAAGGGTAAAGTTAAAGGCACGGTCTCGTGAACCATGAACGTGCACACCGCCACCGGTGTTTGAACCTACGACGACTCCCGGCTGATAATTCAGAAGAGTTAACGGGTTGCGTCCACGAGCACCGACGATCGGAAGTGCTTCGATCTCCCGCGTTTCAACCGTTGTGCCAACATTACCCGATGTGGCGGTTTGTACAAGGTTCGCTGAGGCCTCGACCTGCACGACCTCGGTAACATCACCGACTTCCAACGTTGCGTTGATGGTCGCGGGAATGTTTACAAGAATATTGTTTCGAGAACTTTCAAAACGTTTGAAACCTTCTCTTTCGACCGACACGGTGTAGACGCCCGGTTGGATAAGATCGAAGGTGTAAACGCCGTTATTGTTTGTAGTGGTCGTAAGACCCGTTGCAGTGCCCTCGCGGGTAAGGGTCACTGTCGCACCTGCTACCGCCGCTCCGGAGCTGTCAGTAACGGTTCCGATAATGCGCGAGGTCGTACCCTGCGACATGACGGAAACGCTTACACAGCAGACAAAAGCGAACAGTAATAGTGCTTTCGTAAATGGTTGATTGCCCATCTCACTCCTCCAAGTTGTTTTAGTAGTATAACGAACGCTAATGATAACTGAGTTATCGTGCAGAATTAATGATGTAAGATAGCACAACTGTTAACAAAGTGTTAATGCTAACGAAGTTTTTTTTGAGGATGTGAGAAATCTAGCGTGTATATTGCACGATAGTGCCGTTTTTACCCACTGCCCAGCCCATTCGGCGGTTCGTGAAAAGGCCATAGAGGTGGCCGTCAAACTCACATTCTTCACGCACCCACGTGCGGCCGTGGTCACTCGTTCGCAGTACCGAACCATTATGGCCGACCGCCCATCCATTGCGGTCGTCTGTAAACGCGACCCGCATCAGCGTATCAGTAAAATGAGGTTTTATCGATTCCCATGATTCGCCTCCGCTTTCGGTGCGTAAGATCGTTCCCTCGCGACCGACCGCGAATCCATAAGAGCTGTCTCTAAATTCAATGGCAAAAAGCGGCTCCCTCGTACCCGTCTGCTGGATCTGCCAGTTTAATCCGCCATCCCGTGAATGAATGATCAACCCGTTATCGCCCGCAATCCAAGCCCGCCTGTTCCCGCTGAAACCAAGATGATAAAGCTCAGACTTATACGGCACAAGCACTCGCTGCCAGCTCGAACCTCCGTCGTCGGTCCTCATCACCAACGACTCAAGCACCCGGTTCTCGGGGCTGATCACCGAACCGATCGCAAGCCCGCGCCGCTTGTCGCCGAATCTAATGCTCAAAAACGTCGGCGTATTTCGCCCGAATTCCTGTTGATCGAAGATCGTAATTTGACGCCAGGTGCGGCCTGCGTCGCTCGTCATGAAAAGCTTTCGGCCGGCAACGACGTAACCGTCGCGCTCGTTTCTAAAATATATCTCGTTTACGTCCTCTGTGATGCCTAACGAAACGCGCGTCCATGTCGTCCCTCCGTCCCGGGTCGAAGCAAGAAATCCATTGTCACCCGCGATCCATCCCGTCGAGCTGCTCGTAAAATGTACCGATACAAGATCGCCGCCTCCCGAATCGACGCGTGAAGAACGCCACGCCTCCTGACCAAATGTCCATGAGGAAAGGACCAGAACAAAAAGAATAGCCGAAACAAAGCTCGATCTGCGTGACACTCTAACCTCCGGGGTTGTGAAAAAAGAAAGGTGGCCTATGCATAAGAATAACGTATTCTCCTGCATAAATCACCTTCTTGACGGCGGCAACCGTTGTATTTTGCCTAGTCAGTGACCCGGTATATTCGACCGTTCCAGATCACCACAACGTTGCGTCCCAACGCGAAATACGGGGCCAGCGCCGGTTCTGTTCGCAGCGTCTTGTAATACTCTTCGCTCGCAAACTTCAGCCGCGATTCCGGCAGCTTTGTTTCCGGCTTCACATCCGCATCGACCCACGCGTCATTCTCATAGAAGAAGTTGCGGTTCGCCACGAACTGGGTCTCCCGCGAGCGACGGATGACAACCATATCGTCTTCACTGTCAACGGAAACAGTTGCATTCGACTTCATTTGGTTCTGTCGCATGCTCTCCTGAACAGCGTCCTGCCCGCTTTGGCTTCGCATTGCCGCGGCGGACCCCGGTGACATTCGCATCAGTCCCATAGCATCACGCGTCGTCGCAACCCTAGTTCCGTCGGTCGCAAGGTACGACGTATATGGCGTGACTATACCGAAACGCGTGCCCAGCTCAACAACTTCATCCTTCAACTCCTTAGTCTCCCCATTCACGCGGATCTGCTCTACGAGCCAACCCACCCGACGTGTAGCCCATAGCCTTGGCAGAAAATCATTCTCTGTCGACCGCAGGGGAAAGTCGAGATTGTTATATGCATATGTACGCACCCCCCTGCCGACTTTCCCCCGCAATGTCAATGTTGCATTTCTAATGTCTGCCGAATTTCGGTAACGGCCGATCATCACCACCTGCATCCCTTTAAAGATGTCACCCGGCTGCCGCGGATAAATAAACTCTGTTTGCACATTTCCCAGGTCCATACTCACCTCAGAAAGAACCGGCGAGCTGACGCGAGCAAAAAAGTTCGACACCTTAACTTCAAGATCCTCGGTTGGCTGAACATAATCCGAGGTCCCGCCATTCTCACTCCCGATCTTGTCGAGCAGCACAGCATTCACGTCATACCCAAAGCCGAAAGGAAAGATTCTCGCATCTGCAGCTTTCGCCTTTTTGATATTGGCGACGATTGCGTCCACATTTCGTTCACCTACAGTCGCGACGCCATCCGTCATGAACACAATCATCTTCGGACGATCGCTTTTGTCGAACTGCTTCAGCGAGGCGATCAGCGAATCGTTGATATTCGTTCCGCCCGAAGGCTGTAGCCTGTTGACGAACTCTTCGCCCTGCTTCTTACCCGCAGCGTTGGCGCTTATCAGCCCCGTCATCATCAGATGTTCTTCGCCGGCAAAGTTGATCACGTTGAACCGGTCGCCGTCCCGCAGCGTTCTGATGCCAAACAAAAGCGCCGCCCGAGCCTTCTCCATCTTGCCTGCCTCAGCCATCGAACCGCTCGTATCCAGCACGAACACGATGTCTTTGTTCACAAGTTGCCTCTCCGAGATGTCATCCCGCGGCGACACCATCATAAGAAAGTAACCATCCTTTCCCGGTTCGCGGTAAGTTATCAACGAGACGCCCAGGTCCTCATCCGATCGCGTATAAAAAAGCTGCAGATCGCTGTCGTTATCCTTGGTCTCAAATGAAACCTTCGCAACGCTGGAGCCTCGCTGCGCGACCTCAACCGTGTGCGAAGGCGAGTAGATATTCCGCAAACCTCCCTTCCCGCTGATATGGATCTTGCCCGAAACGGTGCCAAATTGCTGCTGCGGCATCGGCGGACCGGGCCGTAGATCGGTGCCCTGCGTTCGCCACAGATTGCGACCGGAACCGAGCGGATATCGGTAGGAGACCGTGCCCGAATCCGCCGTCAATACCTGCGTATAACGCAGCTCGACCTTCTTATCTGAATGTGGCGGGATCGGAAATATCGAAGCCTGCATCAAATTTTTCCCCGCATATTCCAATAACCCCGGGTCGCGCTGCGACCGTACTATCTCGTCATAGATCCGGCGTGCCTCTTCCCTGCTCCGCACCTCGCCGACCAGTTTCTTGCCGTTTTCCCAGATCGAGAATTCGCTGACCGACGCCCCTTCCGGGATCGGAAAAAAGTAGATCCCCTCAAGCATGTGAACCGTGTCATTCCTAAACACCTGCTCCACATGCGTCGTCGCAACCTGCCCGTCGATCTTCGTGTCGAGCGTGATCGACTTAACAGGCAATACGTTCGGCAGGGGCACCGGAATGGGCCTCGGCGGAGGGCACGGCCTGCGATCGCACGGGCGCGGAATTATCACGCCCTGCGCAGATGCCTGCTGAACTAGAACAAAACCGGCCATAACAAAAAGGCCGATAAAAAAACCAAAGATTCTCGCGTTCATAAATTCTCCGTAGATTAGAGTTCAACCGGATGATTCTCTTGCTGGACACTTGCAGAACGGCTTAGGCTAAGAAATATTGCAACTTTTTATTGACTTTGCGTTTACAATCTTCATAACACCGCCGGAGGACTCCTATGATAAGTAAGATAGCTGCCGTTGTATTCTTCTTTTCCGTTGCAGTTGTAGGCCAGCAGCCTGACAGCCTTGACCCGATCTGCAACAAAGACTTTGCACTCACGCTCGTCGACCAGCAGGTGAGTTCTAGCAGCAGCCTTCGCGACGCCTCAAAACGAGCACGAATTCTAATGCGCTCCGCCGATTTCATCTGGCCCTATGACGAACCCCGCGCGCGCGAGTACTTCACCGCGGCCATGAAAACGGCGACAGAAGATTTTCGCGAAAAAGCTGAGCAGGAGAAAAAAGTCACTGCCGGGTTCTTTCAAACGGCACCGGATCTGCGTTTCGACGTCATCCGCGCGGTCGCCAAACGCGATTCAGAATGGTCGCGAAGATTGATCAATGATCTCATGGAGGAATTCGAAAAAGCCGCTCGCGACCGAAACGAGTCGAACCAGTCGCGTGAGATCAGCCTGATGCTCGACATCGCCTACGAAAACATAAAGCGAGATTCTGATCTCAGCTGGTATCTATACCGACGAGCGATGCGCTATCCGGTCGGTTTCCATTGGTACGTCGCGCTCTATCGAGCGGCAGGCTCAGATTCCTCCCTAGTCGCAGCGCTCTATCGGGAACTACTTCAGGTCTACCGGAACGAGCCGCCAAGCCGCATGCTGCTCTTCTCCGCATTCCCTTTCGTTAATGAACGAATTTTTGGTGTGGATAAATATAGTTACGGAACGACGATACCGGCCGGCGTCGAACCCGACCATCAACTGCAGCAGCTTTTTCTCACGACCTTTCTCTCGCGGGCTTCCGGATTTACGCGAGAACAAATCATCTCAGCACCGTCGCGTGGCGTCTACCAACAGTCCGAAACAGTTTATATGGTAGCCGCGCTCAACGAACTTGAGCCGGTGGTTATAGAGCAGCATCCCGCTCTCCTCCCAATGTTCTCGCTGGCGAAAGCTAATGCGTTATCGCTGGTCGATGATGACGCTCGCAGGGGGCTGGAACAAAGCGAAGAACGGATGGCGAATTTCGCCATGACGTTCGATGAACGGCTGCAAAAGCTTGAGGAAGCGGACGAACTCGGAACTATAAAGGATGTCATGATCGTGATGGTCGCAGCGACTAATATTCGTCAGGACGACCAGTTCCGTCGCCTGGAACCGTGGCTTGCGAAAATAAAGGATGCAAAAGCACAAGCGCAGACATTCAGCCATTTCTGGTTCCAACGATCTTCATTAGCGATCGAACAGCGTCGTTTACGCGATTCCGAAGATCACGCCGCAAAAGTGCCAGAGAGCGAGTTCAGAGCCCTTCTTGTTTTCAAGCTGGCGGAAGCTCAACTGAAGGACACGGACGACCGAATTGCCGTGATGCAAACGCTGAACAGCGTTCGGCAGATTGTGGAAAAGATGGAAGATTCGCCGACGAAGGTTCGACTTACTCTCGGCCTAGCTTCTAAATATGCAGAGGTTAGTCGTGAATCAGCGGTCAGTGAGTTATCTGAGGCCGTAAGGATCGCTAATCGCCTAAAGGACCCCGACCTGTTCACCTCGTCGATCAACCGAGCGATCACGGGGGACGGCTTCGGACATTACGTCGTGTATTCGCTACCCGGGCACGACCTTGAAGGCACGTTCAGAGAATTGAGCAAGGACGACCACGACCTTCCCCTTTCAAACGCCCGATCACTTATCGACGAATTTCTTCGGACCGTTGCTGTCATCGCGGTTGCGACAAACTGTATAGATAAGGGGCCGCCAGTTAGCGACCCCGATACGAAAGATTTCAATTGAGATCGGTGTCGTCTGGTGATTCGAGATCGCTGTCGAGCGCGTCGTCGATCTCCTTTTCGAGCCGTGTTCTCAATCGCTCCACCATCGCATCCGCTCGCTGAATGCTGAGGTCTAACCCCGACTTCGCACTCTGCAATTCATTCAGGAGGTTCTGCACACCCTCACGTTCCACCGTTAAATTCTTGCGGCGCGTTTCGCGCATCTCGTCCGGGCGCAGGGTCCCCGCGAACGCTACCGAACGTTCTATCATTTCGGGCCGCATGTCGTTTTCCAGAGTCGCCAGCTTCGAATTGAGTGCGCTTTCCTTTTCGAAAAGATCGTAAAGCTGCTTCCTCAAACCTTCAGCACGCTGCTCAGCCTTGGTGAGGATCTCAAGATTCAAAAGCAAACGCCGCTGCTTTGCATCAGGGTCCCGGGGCCGCGACGCCTCTAGCGTGCGGATGCGATTCTCGAGATCCAAAACAGATCTCGAAGGATCGTCGACGGGCGGCGAAACGTTCGTCTGCGGCAGCACGTAAAGATCAGCTTCCGTAAAATCGTCAGCGCGGCTGACGATGGCCGGCTCAAACCCCGGCGTCGGCGAAGGACGCACAGTAGGAGTGGGCCGCGGTGTTTGTGCAGCTGCCGCAAAGGCGAACATCATTACCGCGACGATCACGAACGCAAACGAGCCAAGGGGTTTGATTCTACGAGCAATTCTATTTGCCATTTTTACCGTTTCCGCGCGGATGCTTGTCGGGAATAAAGTCCCCGCGCACCAATTCGATCCCGTTCTTTACCAGACCCACAAAAGGCGTCGCGTCCAAACCCGAGTTGACCACGCCCTTGACCAAACCTTTGCGTCGAACATCGCTTCCCACAAGCGAGAGCGCGATGAATGTGCCGCCAAACGGCAGCATTTTTGCTCCACGTTTGAACAGCTGCCAACCGCCTACGCGAATGATCTTTTTACCTACCGAAACCTTGTCCATGTCGAACGATCCTACTTGCTTTATTCCGATGACAACGACATACTTTTCTTTGCACGGTCATTTTACTCTAAAGTTCCGATTTTGCGCCGTTCTATGTCGCTCGTCGTCGATAAAGTATCAAAAAGGTATAAAAATGATTGGGTCCTGAAGGATGTTTCATTTGAAGCAGCCGCAGGCGAAGTATTCGGCATCTTCGCTGCAAGCGGTGTCGGCAAATCTACCCTGCTTCGCTCAATTCAGCCCGAAAATGCTAGAAACGGCGGCACCGTAACTTCCGCCGACGGAGCGGCTAAAGAATTCGTTTCGATACCCGGCAGCGCGAAATCGCCTTCGTTTTTTCGCCGATTGTTCGGCAGCAGCACCCGGCCGGAATCGTCCGCGTCCGCCGGAGAGATCCGCAATCTGATGGAATCCGGCAGCCTACACTCGGGTTCCGTGCTTCTGCTCGACGACCCGTTCTGCTCGCTCGACCTCGCGGCTCGTCTTGAACTCTTTGATCAGGTTCGATCTTTCGTAAAAGAAATGAATATCGTCGCGGTTTTTGCAACGTCGCGGTTTGACGACATTCTACCATTCTGCGACAGGGCCGCCGTGCTCACCAATGGTGGGATCGCCCAGATCGGCAGCCCACAGGATGTCTACGAAAGGCCTGCAACTGCGGCTGTCGCGCGGATGGTCGGTCGTAACAATGTCTTCGCAGCACGACGTTTGAGTTCCAGCAAAGCAGACTCGACCGTCTTCGTCACGATCGACGGCGAACATCGCCTGACGACCAGGGCTGCCGATATCAAAACGCTCGGCCCGCTCAACCAGAACATCCTTCTCTGCATCCGGCCCGAACAAATCTCGATCTCGTTTGGAGCTTCGTTTCCAGAGGACAACCTGATCAAAGGCAAGATCGAAGGCATACAACAGCTCGGCCATTTCGCCGTCATCTCGTTAAGTTGCGAGGGGCTGGCCCTCACAGCGTCAGTTCCGCGTGTGATAGGACTAAACCGCGGCGACGAATGCATGGTCGGCCTTCCCCCGGACCGTATCCGCATATTCAGCGCATAAAAGGGAGCGAACAAATCGCCCCCCTCTCCAATAAATCTCCACCCCGCTGCTAATTCCCGACGAAATCTACGCTGGAAAGATTCCCCGTAACATTTACGACCTGCGGCGTGAACCCGTACCGTTTGACGCTCGGTGTTATCGTATAGCTCGCGTCGCCGATGACTGAGTCGAGCCGGTAATATCCGAATCCGTTCGTAGTTGCGGCTCGTACACTGCCGTTCCCGTCATCGAGTCGAACCATTGCGTTTGCGATTCCGCGGCCCATCGAGTCAGTCACACGTCCGCCCACCGAGTAAACAGCCAACTGAACTTCCGAGAAGTTGTATCCGACGAGTGCGAAATGCTGATCGGTAGAATCTGCGTTCCCCAGGATTCCGTCACCGTTCAAAGCCGTAGCTCTAACCTCGACAGTCACGGGCGTTCCCGCTGCAATCCCAGCAGGTAGCCTGATCTGCTCAACGTTGTTGACCGTATCGGCCGAACCGCCCGACACAGAAAGCCCGCCGGTAAAGACGTTCCCCCTATAGACAGTGTCGCCAACAGTCACCGTGAGATCTAAATTGTTCACAAGCGCCGGATTCCCAGTTCCCGGAGGGTCTGTCCATACAAGTGAGATCCTAAACGGCTTGCTCGAATCGCCCACGACACCCGTATAGGTCATCGTTTGGCCGGGTTCCGAAAACTCCGCGTCCTGGTCGACGTACTTCATCGCAACGCCCGTGTTGAGCATATACTGGAGATTAATGCGGCCCCATCCTTCGTTCCCATTAGGAAGAGGGTTTGTTGCCAACAGGCCGTTCATCTCCTGACCTGTCAAAAGGATGGCAGCTTTGAGAACTGCCGGACTCGGCACCACGCCGGTCGCGTTTTTCCAGTATTGCGTAAACAGCGCCGCCGCACCCGCTACCTGCGGGGCTGCATGCGAAGTGCCGCTGCTCCACCTATGATTTGCGTCGATGTTGCCAAAGAGTACATCATCACCCGAACGTCCGCCCGTGATCGCCTGTCCCGGAGCAGCAATGTCCGGCTTTATTCGCCCGTCAGCTGCCGGGCCGCGGCTTGAGAACGAAGCGATGTCATCCATGTTGGTCGCTCCCCCGTCAATCTCACTTCGAAGATTTTTCGACGCCGCCGTCGCGATGGTGTTCTTCGACATCTTCGGACGGGTAAGCCCGTTTGCACCGGAGTTGCCGGCAGAGAAAATGATCGTCAGCGGGTCGATGCCGCCGCCTACCGACGCATCGCGGACGAACCCGTCGAATGCTGCAGCAAAGGAATCGTAACTGTTGCCGTTCGTTCCCGATCCCCAACTGTTGTTGCTGATCGTCGCAAGCACGCCGTTCGGTCCGGCCGTAGTAACCGTGTCATGCATGAACGCGGCGTCCGATCCTGAGTAGCCCGAGCGAAGCAGAGGTATATTCACGATATGCGAACCCGGTGCGATTCCCGAACCGTAGTTGTATCCGGTGGGGTCGAGAGTAGAAAAAGGAGTTGCGCCCGAAATAATGCTCGCCTGCAGATGGCCATGGCCTGCTGCACCGACGGTAGCACCGCGTAACGGGCCGTCGATCGCGTTATTCGCCGTTACGTAAAATCCGCCGACTCCCGGAATGCCGACACCATCATCGACCACCGCGACTGTTACATTAGTGCCGTCAACCCCAAACTGGCTCAAAGGATTGTATCCCGGTGCTGCGATCGTAGTGGTGTTTGTATAGTTACCGGCAACGATCTGTGCCGCTCGCTCGTCCTCAGCCTGCGGTGGGATGTACGGCTCGATGGCAAAGACGCCCTTCATCTGAGCAACCCGGCTGATTTCGCTGATCGGCAGTTCTACTCGCAAAATGTTGAAGTAGTTCCTTGCCAATCTGAGTTCGGCTAGTACCCGCCCGTTCGTCGTGCCCAAAAGCTCGTTCTGTACTTCGTTTAGATCGCTGTTCGCGAACACAGCTATGTCGAACTGAGCCGTTCCGCTCTTCCCTCTCGAACGCGCGCTCATCACCCTTTCAAGCTGCGGATGGACCTTATCCTCCGGAAGGTATTGCCCGACCCATCGAACGCGCGAATGATCCGCTATGCGAGCTATCGCAATTTCGTCCGCTCGCACAAAAAACGCTTGGTGCGGTATGTACTGAACGATCTCACCGCCCATCTCGCGAATCGCCTGCAGAGAATCGCTCTCAACCGTTCCGCCAAGTTGAACGATATAATAATCTTTACCCGATGATGCATCCGAACGGTCAGTCACCGTAGCCCCGCGAGCTTCTTTGATCGGATCAAAGCGAGACGCCGGCAAATTAATTGTACGCTCTACCTTTTGCACGCCCAGACCCGACATCGAAAGATCTTTCGACTCTTCCTTCGCGACCACCACGAACGATCCGTGATCTTCGATCACCGTGCCGACGCGTGCCGCCGATCGACGATCGAAATCGTCATCTGTTTCAATTCGCACCAATTCCGTCGAGGGTTTTCTCAGCAAGTGAGTTATCTCATCCTTCAGATAAAAGCGGCTCGTCCGCTTGCCGGGCTCCTGCTTGCCCGGTTCCTGCGCCCGGTTAGTCTCACCTACGAGGATGAAATAAAATGCAAGGACCGCGACGAAAAGGACAGCAAACACGCCTAAGCGATAGGAAACTAATATCGTTCTCATTAACTACTCCTGATGGTTAGTATGTCTGGGCAAAACACTTTATATTATCACAGACGACGCCTGCTCGGAAGGATATTTGACACAGAAATGCCACGCCATCTCACCGACGCCGGGGTACTGTCTTTCAAAATCTAAATGTTCGGGACGATTATCAACTGAACACGCCGGTTCCTAGCCCGGTTCGCGTTCGTCGTGTTCGGAGCGACCGGAATTGCCGCACCCAAGCCCTTTGCTTCGATTCGCCCGTTCTCAATACCAAACGACGACAAGCGTTCCGCAATGATCGTCGAACGCTGCCGCGTCAGCATATTTAGAACATCAGGCTCGCCGCTGTCATCCGTGTGCGACTCGATCGTAATGTGGTAATCCGGATTGTTCGCCAAGATCGTCGAAAGCTCATTGAGGGTCGGATCAGAATTCGGCGAAAATCTTGCTTCTCTCGGGTTCGCCCAAAATGTTTCAGGCAGCGTTAGAACCACGCCTCGCTCGTTCTTCGCAACCGCGCCAAACTTGCGCAATGCACGCATCAGCTCCGGTTCACCCGCATCGAGCTGAGCAATCCTCTGGGCCCTTGCCGCTTGCTGATCTCTCGACTCAAAATCTGCAAGGCGGCTCTTGATATTTCTCATCTCGACCCGCTCACGGCCAAGTTCCTCGCTCAAACGTGTGTTCTCAGCACGCAAGTCTCTGATCTGCTGGGTGTAATTCGCAACATCGCGTTCCGAAAGCTCGCGATTGCGCGTCTCGCCCGCAAGCTCTCTCTTTAGCTGTTCGATCTCGTTCAGCGCATCCTGCAGCCTATTCTCAGCCGAGCGCATTTCAGCGTCGGTGCGTGACTGCTCATTACGGGCCTCCCGGGCCTGACGACGCGTGTAAGACAGCGACTCTGCCTTGACCGCAGCGCCAATAGCCTGCCGCGCGGTCACGTCGACATCTGCTTCACGACGTCCTGCACGCCACGCTTCATCCGCGTTACTGTAAAGGTCTTCTGCCTGCTTAAGTTCATCGGCGGCATCACGGTCGGCACCCGCGAAACGCGCCAAAGCAATCGCCTGTTTTGCCTGGAGCACTGTGGAAG
>JACDAK010000088.1 GCA_013695495.1 Blastocatellia bacterium
ACCTTGTACACCGGCGAGACGGTCAAGTTCCCGCCGATCCCGACGTTCTCGCCCGAACTCTTCGCGCGCATCCGCAACCCGAACACTTCCCTCGCCAAGAAGTTTCAGAAAGGCATCGCGCAGCTTCAGGAAGAAAAGGCGATTCAGGTGCTGCACCCCGTCGCCGGCGGAGGCTCGCAAGAGCCGATACTCGCTGCCGTCGGCGAACTCCAGTTCGAGGTCGCCCAGTTCCGCCTGCGCACCGAATACGGCGTCGAGACCCGCCTCGACCGCATGCCCTACATGGCAGCCCGATGGGTCACCGCCGGCTGGGACGTCCTAAACTCCGGCGAGCAGCTCTACGAAACCGACACCTACCGCGACGCCCAGGACCACCCCGTTCTCCTCTTCCGCAGCGCCTGGCACCTCGAACGCGTGGAAGAAACCCGCCCCGAACTCCGCCTCTCCACCATTTCCGCGTAATCGGCCAACTCAGAATCACGCCATCACGCGGCCATCCCTGGAGACGCGCCGCTAGGGCGTTGTGACGATGGACATGACTGTTGAGAAGTTGCCGACCGGCTTGTCGTCTTCGGTGAAGCGAGCGCGGAATTCGAAAGCGGCCGGATCGCCGTTCTTGCCTCCCGGTGCAATGACGATCGGAGACCTCGTGAAGTTCCCCCGGCTCGTCCACGTCTGCTCCCCCTTCAAGCGTTGTTCGAGGTGTATGCCCTCACGCCGATATTTGCGGAATTTGATCCCGACCTCGCCCATCGGCAACGCCGAGCCCGAAAGCAAAGGAACGATCGAGGCAGGATTCGGCGAGGGATGATCCGTCCACAACCCGAATTCCTCCGCGAGCTGTTGCGTCCAGTTCAACGAGCTCTTCATCTTGCGAATGATCATCTTCAAATACGGAA
Organism: Blastocatellia bacterium; assembly: GCA_013695495.1. GTDB lineage: Bacteria > Acidobacteriota > Blastocatellia > Pyrinomonadales > Pyrinomonadaceae > OLB17. The sequence continues at coordinate 900 of JACDAK010000088.1, forward strand.
TGATCCCCGGGCTGATGGTCTCAGGCGGTGCGACCGAGGGAAACACGGGGATGGGCGGCGTCGGCTCGTTCATATCGCCATACAAGGCCGTATCCTTGAAGCGGGAAAACGCATCACGGGTGTCCTGCACTCGCCGTGAAAGATTCACGAGGTAAACAAAGTTATCAGTGTTCGACTGCATCGTGGCCACTTCTTCAGCTGAAATGCCGAGCTTAACGTGGTGAGTAGCTAGTCTTACGTTGAAACTATGAAGAAAGACCACGAGCTCGGCCTCGACTCTCGGTAAAGGTTTATCTGGCATCTATTTTCTTGCAGCTCCTATATGGATTGGGGGTTCGCCTAGGGTAATAAGGCAAAAAGAATATAACAAATTACCCAAAACGCCGCAAGCGAGGGCCCCAGCGCTAGCGCAACTACCAACTGCGCTAGCGCACTGACCAATCGCGCTCACGCAACGACCAACTGCGCTAGCGCAATGACCAACTGCGCTAGCGCAACGACCAACTGCGCTAGCGCATTGACCAATTGCGCTAACGCAACGACCAAGTGCGTAATGACGCTGGCAGGTTTCCAAACGGATAGCAGTATCCGCATCATCGAAAGGGCAAATTTCGAGGGCGTTGCGACTAATAGCGTCCACAACCGGGGTCGCGGCGGCTCGGTTGGCACTTATTTTGCACTTGAATCATACAACGTGCGAACTGAATCGAAACGAAGAACTCTCCGCCGGCATCGTCTGTTTCGACGTACGCGGCTACGCCGCGTCCGGCGCCGTCAGCGCGCTGATCGACAACGGATTAGTCGCATCCGTCACACCCTACGCCGTCCCGCACGCGCGACTCACCCCGTCGATCGTCAACACAACCGCCGAGATCGACTACGTTCTGGAAACCATCCGCGGAATGGACTGAATCACATTTTCAGCTCTTTCCGCGTCACCAAATACCGCAGAATACCGTCGCGTGAAATTATTCCCACAAGCCGCCCACCCGAAACCACCGGCAGCTGATTAACGTTATGTTTCCCGATTAACTCGAGCGCCTCGCCGGCCGACATCCCCGGCGTCGCGACGTGCAGCTCAGATATCGGCTTCATCGCCTCCACCGCCAGCGTAAACGGCCACTTCCGCTCCTCAACCTGCGTTATCTCTTGCGGCGTCACGATTCCGACCGGCTCGTCCCGTTCCATCACAACAAAGCACCGCCGCCCGGTCCGCAGCATATGCTCGTGCACGACCGTCCGCAGATTCTCTGTACTCTCGATCGTCGGGCAATCTTCGTTCATCAGATCCCCGACCGTCACACCTTCCAATCCCGTCGACACCTCGGACTGCACCAGAGTCGCCCGCGCCGCATTCAACAAGAACCATCCGATAAACGCTATCCAAAGCCCGCCGATCCCCATTCCCTGAAAGAACCCGATGATGCCAAATATGATGAATAGAAATGCAATGAGCTGCCCCGTAAACGATGCCCAACGCGTCGCCTTTCGCTGATCTTCGGTCACCCACCAGATTGCCGCCCGAAGCACACGCCCGCCATCCATCGGAAATCCCGGGATCATATTAAATACGGCGAGGGCTATATTGATATACCCGAGCCAAACCGTCATCGCCATCAGCGGCGTCGTCGGCCCGACCGAAGTGTCCCAACCCATCATAAAAGCTAACCCAAGGAAAAGTACCCCGATCAGCGCACTCGTGATCGGCCCGACGATCGCCATCCAAAACTCGATCTTCGCTGTCGCCGATTCCTTTTCGATCTGCGCAACCCCGCCAAGGGCAAACAGCGTTATCGATTTCACCGGCATATCATTGTTGAGAGCGACCAGCGCATGCGAAAGTTCGTGCACGACGATCGCACCAAAGAACAGCACCGCAGTGATGACTGCCATGCCCCATATCACTCCCGTGCCCCAATCAGGATGCTGCATGCTGAAATGGGCCGCCAACGACAACGCGATAAGCACCGCGATGATCAGCCAACTGTAATGCAGTCCGATTTGAATACCGAAGATTCGGCCGAGCTTGATTTGCGCTTCCATATCAAAAATTATAACACTCGTCTAACCGACTTGATCCGTACACAAAAAGACCGGCTTACCGCATCGCGATAAGCCGGTCACTATATTTGAAATACACCTACGCCGCCTGATCGATATGGCTGACAAGATCGAAGACGGGAGCCTTCCGCTCGATCATTTCGCTCGTGATCAGAAGATCTTTGACTCGCTTTTCCGAAGGCAACACGTACATCGATTCGAGCAAGATATCCTCCATTATCATCATCAACCCTCGCGCACCCACCTTTCGCGTATGGGCCTGCGTGGCGATAGCCCGCAAGGCTCCTTCGGTAAACTTAAGGCTGATGTTGTCGAACTCAAACTTCCGTTGATATTGACGGACCAAAGCGTTCTTTGGCTCGGTCAGGATTTTGATCAGCGCCTCTTCGTCGAGCTCTGAAAGCGTTCCTATCACCGGCAGACGGCCGACAAATTCCGGGATCAGCCCGTAGTGGACCAGATCCTCAGGTGCCAATTTGCTGAAAGCCTCGCCCTGGCGCTGGGCAGACGTGCGAACGTCTGCCTGAAAGCCGAGCGACTTGCTGCGGAACCGCCGTTCGATCACCTTTTCGAGCCCAATGAATGCCCCGCCGCAAATGAAAAGAATGTTCGTCGTATCGAGCTGAGTAAATTCCTGCTGCGGATGTTTTCGCCCGCCGCCGGTCGGGATATTCGCGACTGTCCCCTCAAGAATTTTCAGCAGCGCCTGCTGCACGCCCTCGCCTGAAACGTCACGCGTGATCGACGGATTATCATCCTTGCGGCATATCTTGTCGATCTCGTCGATGTAAATAATTCCCTGCTGCGCAAGCTCAACATCGTTCCCCGCCGACTGCAGCAGACGCAACAGAATATTCTCGACGTCCTCGCCGACATAACCCGCCTCTGTCAGGCTCGTCGCGTCAACGATACAGAACGGAACGCTCAGAACTCTTGCGAGCGTCTGCGCCAGCAGCGTCTTGCCGGTCCCCGTCGGTCCTATCAACAAAATATTAGATTTCTGGATCTCGATGTCCGATCGTCTTTTCGCCAGTTCCAACCGTTTGTAGTGCTGATAAACAGCCACCGCAAGCCGTTTCTTCGGCTCGTCCTGGCCGATCACATATTCGTCAAGGAAAGATTTTATCTCTTGCGGTTTAGGAAGCGTTGCCCGAACACCCGTCGACTCGTTCTGCTCGTCGTCATTGATTATCTCGTTACAGATATCAATGCACTCATTGCAAACATAAACGCCCGGTCCGGCGATCAATTTCTTGACGTCGTTCTGGGATTTGCCGCAGAACGAACAGCATAATAGTTCTTCGGGTCGTCTAAAATTCGCCATACCTGTTCAGATCTCGATTGTTACTACGTGCGGTTGTGGGTTCCTATTTTTCGCGATGTTCGATCACTTCGTCGATCAACCCATATTCCTTAGCCTGAACCGGCGAAAGAATGCGATCGCGTTCGACGTCTTTTTCAACCTGATCAAACGACTGGCCACTGTGGAGCGCAAGCAGCCGCGATGTTAATTCACGCATTCGCAGGATCTCTTCAGCCATGATCCTAACGTCCGTGGCCTGGCCCGTCGCGCCTCCAGACGGTTGGTGGATCAGAACCCGCGAATGCGGCAATGCGAAGCGCTTGCCCTTTGTACCGGCCGTCAGCAGTAGCGCACCCATTGACGCGCACTGCCCAATACAAATCGTTGTCACGTCGTTCTTAATGAACTGCATCGTGTCATAGATCGCCATCCCCGCAGTGATCGAACCGCCCGGGGTGTTGATATAAAGGTTGATGTCACGTTCCGGGTCTTCCGCTTCTAAAAACAGCAACTGTGCAACAAGGAGATTCGCGATCTGGTCGTCGATCGGCGTTCCAATAAATATGATGCTGTCTTTCAGCAGCCTGGAGTAAATATCAAACGCCCTTTCGCCTCGCGACGTCTGTTCGACAACCATTGGGACCAGTGCCATAACTTGTTAACTCTCTTGCTCTTTGTTTAAGTATTAGGTGAACCGGACGCAGCTAATCGACTGCAGAGTAGGCCGGTTACAAATTTTACATCAATCGCCCCGAAACGCAAATTTCAAGACTCGCTCTTTGCGGACTTCTTCTTTGCCGCCTTCTTCTTCTTCGGAGCTTCTTCAACGGCGGGAGAATCGTCGGCTTCTTTCGCGGCGGTTTCCGCTTCTGCATCTTCATCGATCCATGCAC
>JACDAK010000093.1 GCA_013695495.1 Blastocatellia bacterium
AGACGGCAGTTATGTCCGAGATCGACGGAATGGTGGCGTTCGGCCCGATCGCAAAGGGTAAGCGAAAGCTCATCATCACGGGCGGCGACGGCAGCGAGAGGGAATACGACATTCCGCGCGGCACTCACATCAACGTTCAGGACGGCGACCATGTGAAAGCCGGTGAACCGCTGATGGACGGACCGCTGAACCCGCACGATATTCTGAGGGTTTTGGGTACGGAAGCTCTTCAGAACTACGTCGTAAGTGAGATCCAGGAAGTTTATCGTCTGCAGGGCGTTAACATCAACGATAAGCACATTGAAGTGATCGTCAGACAGATGCTTCGATGGGTGAAGATCAAAGACGTTGGCGATACCGAATTCCTGATGGAAGAGCAGGTCGACCGATTCCGCTATGAAGACGAGAACCGAAGGATTTCGGAAGAAGGCGGGAAGACGTCGGTCGGTGAACCGCTGTTGCTCGGAATCACGAAGGCATCGCTTTCGACGGATTCGTTCATCTCGGCGGCAAGCTTCCAGGAGACAACGCGGGTGCTTACCGAAGCGGCTATTTCAGGACGCGTGGATTATCTTCGCGGGCTGAAAGAGAACGTTATCATGGGACGTCTGATCCCGGCGGGAACCGGAATGAAATACTACCGGAACGTTAAGATCGCAGCGGACGCCACTGAGAACCGTAAGCAGGAAGACGAGTTCGATGAACTGGCGGATATCCGCAGCGGACTCGATCTGCCGCCGCTTCCGGGCATTCCCGGAGTCGGCTCAGACAACGGTGAAGTTCCTGCAATCGAAGTCGATGACGACGTTGAGGAATTCGATATCGACGAGGCGATGGCCATCGATGTTGATGATGAAGACGACGTATAGTCCGTATCACACGCAGTAAATAAAGCCTCGTTCGATCTCGGACGAGGCTTTTTTTTCGTTGAATTGCAATAATGCGTCGCGCAAATCGTTCTGCAGATTCAGTCTCCGGATCAATTTAAACATATGAACAAAGAAACCTATAAATGGATCGCGCTTGCATCGTTGCTGCTGCTGTTTGCGGCAGCGTTGTACATCTTACGACCCCTCGATGAAGGCCGGTTAACCCGAGTGACCGTCATGGGAGTTGCAGAGTCGAAGGTCGCACCCGATACCGCAGAGATAACGTTCTCGGTTGTTACGCAGGGAACACGGGCGATAGCTGCGCAGCAGGAAAGTGCGCGGAAAAGTGAGGCGTTGAGGACGGCGGTTGAGGCGCTGGCGACGGATGCACGGATCGAGGTGAAGACCGGGGATTATCGGCTGCAGCCGCAGTACAGCTACGACGTTTCGCCGGCTAGGATCAGAGGCTACGAAGTGCGAAATACCATCACTGTCTCGGTCGGTAAGCTGGATATGGTCGGGAACGTCGTTGATGCCGCGACGGCTGCTGGTGCTAATAGTGTGGACGGGATCCAGTTTATCGTTGGCCAGGAAAGTCCCGCACAGGGTGAGGGTGTCGCATCAGCCGCGAAGCAGGCGATGGCGAAAGCAGATGCGGTCGCCGCGTCGCTCGGCGGGCGAGTGGTTCGCATTGTGCAGTCGACTGAAGGCTCGATTGACCCGGTACATGTGCAGGCGAGTTATAACACTTCCTCAAACATAGCGAGCGGCGGTGGGCTCAACTATAAATCCGCGACGCCGATCGCTTCGGGCACGTTGGATGTTCGTTCGCAGGTGGTGCTCGTTGTTGATATTGAAATACAAGAGGCGGGCCGTTGACCCGCCTCTTGTTTTTTTGCGACAGAGTTCTACCAGATAGAACAGCTATCTTCGCGGACCATTGTGTCTCCGGCTTTGCAGGAGAATGCTTCGCGGAACTGCGGCATGTTCGAGAGCGGTCCGTTTACGCGCCAGCGGGGAAGCGAGTGCGGCCCAGTCTGTACCTGACGGCGTTCGGCCTCGGGCGAGTAGATCGATGCCCAGATCTGGCCCCAGCCCATAAAGAAACGCTGCTCGGGTGAGAAACCGTCGATGTCGGGCGGACGCGGCTTGCCTTCCATCGATTTTTTGAAGGCATCGTACGCGACCGAGAGGCCCGCGAAGTCACCTATGTTCTCGCCGAGAGCCAGCTTGCCGACCATAAATAGTCCGGGCTGAACTTCGTAACTGTCCCACTGCTTGACGACGCATGAGGCGCGTTCTTCGAATTTCTGGCGGTCGTCTGCCGTCCACCACATCTTCAGATTGCCGTCTGCGTCAAATCGACTGCCCTGGTCGTCGAAGCCATGCGTGATCTCGTGGCCTATAACACCGCCGATCGCTCCATAGTTGATCGCGTCATCGGCGTCGAAGTTGAAGAATGGCGGCTGGAGGATACCGGCCGGGAAGTTGATCTCGTTATTGGCGCTTGAGTAAGAAGCGTTGACAGTGGAAGGCGACCATCCCCACCGCGTCTTATCGCGGGGCTTGCCGAGATCTTGAAAGTTCCGCTTGATCTGGAACTGGTTCGAACGCAGATTGTTGGTTGCATACGATGCACGGGTTATTGCGAGCCCCTTGTAGCCGCGGAGGACGTCAGGGTAGCCAATCTTACGCTTAAAGGTAGAAAGCTTATATTGGGCCTGCTCTTTGGTGTCCGGCGACATCCAGTCGAGATTGTTGATGCGTTCCCTCATCGCAACCATAAGATTGTCGATCATCTCGTTCATTCGCTCTTTCGCTACCGGTTTAAAGGTGCGGCGGGCGTATTCCATCCCCAGTGCTTCGCCAAGATTGCCGTTGGTGGCCTGGACGCAAGTCTTCCAACGGGGCTGCTGCTCTTTTTGGCCGCTGAGATACTGGCCGTAAAAGCTGAAATTCTCATCTACAAACGCTTTGGAAAGTGACGGAGCGGCCGAGTTGATGGTCATCCAACGCATGTAAGTCTTCCAGTCGTTGACGGGGGTCGAAGTCAAAAGCTCGTTAGCCTCGCGAAAGAAGTCCGCGGGAGCGACGTTCATCTTCTTGACCTGCACCGGAACACCGCGGGCACGCATGTACGCCTGCCATGACACGGCGGGGGTCAGTTCCTGTGCTTCGTTGACCGTAACCATATTGTAGCGATTGTCAGGGTTACGCAGATCGACGGGAGCCAGCGAGGCGTTGGCAAGCGACGTCTGGATGAGCAGCACTGTCCGCGCATTAGCGGCAGCGGTCGCTTCATTGTCGCCCAAAAGCTTAAACATATTCGTCATATGCTCAACGAACTTTGCACGGGTTTCGATCGACTTAGCATCCGTGTCGGTGTAGTAATTGCGGTTGGGAAGGCTGATACCGCCTTGGAATGCGCTGATCACGACCGCGTTCGAATCTTTGAGGTCAGTGCCTGCGCCGAAGCTGAAGATCGACGGGATACCCGAGTTGTGCAATGCGCCCAGAACGCGAACGACGTCCGACGTTGAACGCATGCTATTTATTTGCCGAAACGTGGGGTCAAGCGGACTTGCACCTGCACGTTCGATCGCTTCGAGGTTCATGCATGACGAATAGTAATCACCGATGAGCTGCTGGTCGCTGCCGACACGGTGTTTGGTTGCAGACGCTTCTTCGAGAACCTCGCGAAGTATCTCATTGTTCCGGTCAGCGAGGATGTTAAAGGTTCCCCAGCGTGACTCGGAGGCAGGCAGTTCGGTTTCCTTCAACCAAGTGCCGTTAACGTACTGATAGAAATCGCCGCAAGGGCTGGCAGTGCGGTCCATGCGGGCGGGGTCGAAAGCGACGGTCTGGGCAAGGCTCGTGATGGCAAGGGCCAAAACCATCGACAATGCCGCAACCGAACGGAAAAGATGCATTTTCATAGAGGCTCCACAAATTGTATTTGAACAAGAGTTAGAAAGTGTTTCGTTATTATAGCTTAAATCGTTTCACGGCGTAACGCTCCGAAATTATGACAACACGCCCGAAGGCGTGATAGCGCGACGTCTTTGTGATGCGAAAAGTTTGGGCGGGTGTGCTAAATAACGGGAATGAAGTGTTCGCTGACGCGGTTGCGAAGTTCGGCGGCGAGTTTTTTGCGGTCTGTATCGAGCACCGGTTCATCGCCAAAAGTGAGGACGGCGGTATATTCACGAAGAGTGAATAGGCGGAA
>JACDAK010000099.1 GCA_013695495.1 Blastocatellia bacterium
ACTTAGTTCCGTCCCAAGTCGATACAGTGTAATATTTTCCCGTTTCAGCCGAACGTCCGACTACGTTCTCAGTAACCGTTACGCTTCGTTCACCAAAAGTCTTTACGCCCGACGCGACCGATTTCGCGCCTGAAGCCGTTGCGCGGGCTCCCGTTACAGTACCGTCTTTCACCGCTCCGGCTACTTCCGGTGTCTTGTCCGCGGCCGTTTCAAATGCGTCGGTAACAACCACCGCCGTCTTTTTCGCCGTGCTGACAGTTACGTCTTTAGTTTTCCCGGCCGCGTCTTTAACGGCGTCGACTACTTGAGCATCAGCAGCAGTGTACGTTAATAAGGCGATCGTCAGAACGGCTGCTGAATTCAATAAGTTGCGAAGTTTCATATATTTAGCCTCCAAAAGTGGGTTATGCCACATATCACAGTTTCATAGAGCACGATCTGTGCCAAGAGTTCAGATGATATCCGCGGAATAGGGAAACTAGCGTAATTAGGCGGGGCGGACGTTCTCGTTGATGTAGTTGACGATGTCTTCAGTCGACGTCCCGGGGAGGAACACGGCAGAAACGCCTTTCTGTTTTAGATCTTCAATGTCCTCATTTGGGACGATGCCGCCGACGAGGACCAAGGTGTCGTCCATGCCGTTCTCGCGAAGCAGGTCGATGATCCGCGGACAGAGGGTCTTATGGGCCCCGCTCAGGATCGAGATACCTACGGCGTCGACGTCTTCCTGAAGGGCTGCGGCAGCGATCATTTCGGGAGTTTGACGTAATCCGGTGTAGATGACCTCCATACCGGCATCACGAAGGGCTCGTGCGATGATCTTCGCACCGCGGTCGTGACCGTCAAGGCCGGGTTTGGCCACTAGGACTCGGATCTTTCGTTCGCTCATAAAACGCTAAGTATATTGAGTGACATGGGAATGGGCAAGCTGCGACGGCTCAAGCCGAGGGCTGTAATTCCGTGGGCGGCGCTTCAAAGTCCATGTTGGGTGATCCGAAGACGCACCGAAGCTTACCGGCGAGACTGCTTTGCTTGCGAATGGCGGCGAACATCTCTGCCCATGCGTGGGTGTTGATCCATAGCGGATTGTAGCTCTCGAGAGGTTTAACGATGCCGTATCGTGGTTCCTCCTTCTCTTCGGCGAAGGATCCGAAAATGCGGTCCCAGATGATGAGGACGCCCGCGTAGTTCTTGTCGAGATACGCTTCGTTAACGCCGTGGTGGACGCGGTGATGCGACGGGGTGTTCAAGATCCATTCGAGTGGGCCGAGGCGGTGTACGAAGCGGGTATGTATCCAAAACTGATATATGAGATTGAAGCCGTGCATCACTACGAACATCCAAGGTGCAAAGCCGATAAGCATCAGCGGGGCGTAGAACACCCAGTGCAAAATGCCGCTGAACCAGCTTTGGCGGACAGCCACGCTTAAGTTGTAGAAACGACTGGAATGATGAACGACGTGGAAGTTCCAGAACAGGCGCGACTCGTGACTGATGCGGTGGAACCAGTAGTAGGCGAAGTCGTCGGCGAAGAACAGAATCGCCCAACTCCACCATGCATCCGCGGGAAATTTGTAGGGCGCCAGCGAATAGGCGTAAAGGTAAATGCCGCCGATGAACAGACCAAATAATGCCCCGAAACCGACGCTTACGAAGCCTACGAAAATGTTGGTGAGGGCATCACGTTTATCGTACGCATCGCTCCGCCGCTTAAACGCGAACCACGCTTCAAAGCCTATAAGGAGGGCGAAAAGGGGGATGGCGAAAACAGTCGGATTAACATTCACGGCAACACATATTTTATAACGAATTGTCCTGGAAAGAAACCTTGCGTTAATGCGGCTGAGGGGTAGGTAGTCCGGAGACTCTGATATACGAAAGTATTGTAGAAGGCCCAGTATAGTTGTATAATGGTTGAGGTTCGCCACCGATCCCCCGAGCCGACCACACACCCTAGACCTCGGAGCACTACAATGCGGATGCCAATTTTCTTTTGTGCACTCTTACTGTCTTTAACCCTCTTCGCGTCATCCTCAGATGCTAAGCTCTTCTATTCATCTATCGACTTTACCGATAACGAAATCTCTCGTCTCTCGATGGAGGAATACCGCGTCTACGATCTGGTTAACAGGGTTCGGGCTAAGAACAACCTGAATTTTTTAATCTGGGACGAACGCCTGGCGGCAGTTGCTCGATCATTTTCGTCGCAAATGGCGTCGGCAGGATTTTTTAAGCACCAAGGCATTGATGGGAAAATGGTGCAGGACCGTGCTAATGAAGCCGGCATCCGCAACTGGCGAAAGATCGGCGAAAATCTATTTTATGCACGCGATGTCGATGAGTACTCGCCGCTAGCTGTGCGAATGTGGATGGAATCGGACTCGCATCGTGAAAATATATTAGACCGAGGTTGGACCGCGGCTGCGGTAGGTATTGCGGTCGCAGAGGATGGAAAGGTCTACGTCACACATATCTATATTCAACGCTAGAATCGCAAGTTTCTGAAAGTTTTATCTTCTCGCGTCTAGAAGGAATGGGTTACAATCGAGTAATGCCCCTCCTTAAGATCGTGCATTACCCTGAACCGGTATTGCTCCAGGTTGGAAAGCCGTTTTCTGACGAAGAATTCGGCCCGGACTTGGAGCGGCTCGTCGATGATATGTTCGCCACGATGTATGAGGCATCGGGGCTCGGGCTTGCTGCGCCCCAAGTGGGTATTTCGAAGCGACTCTTTGTGATGGATGTGCGTCAGGATGAGGGACCGCCGATCAAGCATGCTGTTTTCAATCCGGAACTAGTAACGGTTGAGGGTGAGCAGGTCGGGGAAGAGGGGTGCCTGTCGTTCCCGGGCTTGTTCCAGACGATCAAGCGCGAGATGCGGGTGATCTTGAAAGGAAAAGACGCTCGCGGTGAGGAACTTGAGCTTGATCTGCGCGACCTTGCGGCAAGGTGCGCCTTGCATGAGACGGATCATTGCGACGGCATCGTCTTTCTTGACCGAATGAGCCCCTTGAAACGTGAACTCGCAAAGCGTAAAATCAAAAGACTCAAGAAGACAGGAGAGTGGGAATGAGTTTGGAAGACACAAAACTTACGGGAGAGGTAGGCTCGATCCGCGAGTTGAACCTGTTCCTACTTTCCGGCTGGAAGTTGCTGCTGACATATGTAGAGCATTCGCCTGATTCCCAGTGCCCAAAGTTCGTGATCGGATGGCAGCAGAGCGGAGATCCGATAATACCGGAACTGCTTGATGAGTGGGAGCTTCACGAAATGGACAGGCAGATAAAATATCGATAGACCGGAGATCTTTATGCAGACACAACGAAAGACGGACGATTTTAAGAACGAACCGTTCACAGATTTTTCAGTTGAAGAGAATGCGGAAGCGATGCGTCAGGCGATCGAGCAGGTTCGCGGCGAATTGGGACGTGAGTATGCCTCAATAATCAACGGGGAGAAAGTTTCGCTGGACAGCAAATTCAACAGCATCAACCCAGCGCGTAAGGACGAGGTCGTGGGGATCTTCCCGGAGGGCGATGCAGATACGACGTTGGCGGACAAGGCAATAGACGCGGCGACTGAGGCATTCAGGACGTGGCAGTCCGTTCCCGCGGCGGAACGGGCGGATTATCTCTTTAAGATCGCGGATATAATGCGTCGCCGCAAGCATGAGCTTTCGGCTTGGATGGTTTTCGAGGTTGCGAAAACGTGGGCTGAGGCTGACGGCGACACCGCGGAAGCGATCGATTTTGCAGAGTTTTATGGCCGCGAAATGCTTCGCTGGTCGCAGGAGCAGCCGATAACGAAGATCCCGGGTGAGGATAACAGTCTCGAATATATCCCTCTCGGCGTGGGGGCGGTTATTCCGCCATGGAACTTTCCGCTCGCGATAATGGCCGGAATGACCATGGCAGCGGTTGTGGCGGGGAATACGGTTGTTGTAAAGCCCTCATCGGATTCGCCAACGATAGCGGCAAAGTTCATGGAGATCGTTGATGAAGCAGGTATTCCGGCGGGCGTCGTGAATTTCCTGACCGGAAGTGCGAAAACCGGCGAAGCGATGGTGACGAGCCCGAAGACGCGATTTATCTCGTTCACCGGATCAAAGGGCGTCGGCTTGCACATAAATCAAGTAGCTGCAAAACCGCAGGAGGGACAGATCTGGATCAAGCGTGTAGTGGCGGAGATGGGTGGTAAAGATGCCATCGTTGTTTGTGATGATGCTGACCTGGATGAGGCGGCGACCGGCGTTGTTCAAGCGGCTTTCGGCTTTCAGGGGCAGAAATGCTCCGCGTGTTCACGTTTGATCGTAGACGAGAAGGTCCATGATGAATTGCTCGCGAAGATCCTCGCGCTGACCACGACTCTCAATATTGGGCAACCGACTGAAGGCGATACGAACGTCGCAGCGGTCATAAACCAGAAGGCATTCGACAAGACGCTCGAGTATATAGAAAAAGCGGTGAGCGAAGGCGGCTCGGTGGTGACCGGCGGTTCAGGGGACGACGGCGAGGGATTTTTTATCAAGCCGACAATCGTGGATAACGTTGAACCGGGCCAGACGTTAGAGCAGGAAGAAGTATTCGCACCGGTTCTGGCGGTGGTCAAATCGAAAGACTATGACCACGCGCTCGCGATCGCGAATGGAACGGAATTTGGGCTAACGGGTTCGGTCTATTCGGCATCTGAAGAACGGTTGGAACGCGCGAGGCGGGAGTTCCATGTCGGAAATCTTTATTTGAACCGAAAGTGCACAGGTGCTCTTGTGGGGGTACATCCTTTCGGTGGATTCAATATGAGCGGCACTGATTCGAAAGCTGGTGGCAGAGAGTATCTTCTGCAGTTCATGCAGGGCAAGCTCGTGTCGCGAAAGATATAGAAGTATGAAAATCGGATTCGTTGGAAGAAGCCTATTGTTTGTTGTTGTGCTGGGGTTGATCGCCCAGTCGGTCGTGGCACAACGCGCCCGTACGGCTGCTCAGCCGGCTGCGAAGCCTGTGATCTTTGCCGTGATCAACGACGGACGGACGTTGGAGCCGATAGCGCATATCGAGGGCGGTAATCTGATCGCGCCGGTGAGTGGAAGCGATGAGAGGAACCTGATCACAGCGTTCAACAAGACTTATTACGCTCCGAAATCATCGTATCGTTTGATATTTGGTGGTGCCGACGCGGGAACGGTGACGGTAAACAGTTCAGATGCGACCGCCGATTGTGCTCCGAATCTGGCACAAGCGACGGTCTCTTCGACTCGCGCAACCTTGAAGGGCAAACTGATGGCGCTTGCGACTAACCATACGGTGAAAGGGAAGACGAGCGGCGTTCGGCGGCTTCCGACGTGGCCGGAGCGGAATGAGATAGACGCGTTGATCAGGGCACAGTACGAGAAGAATCACGTTCCGGTTACCAAGCTTGATTACCACAATCTCACGGCGCTGGATGTGAACGGTGATGGGAAGGCCGAGCTGGTTGGCAGTTACTGGGATGAGTCCGATGCCACGTCGCGCACCTTGTTGTTCTTCATCGCGGAACGGGGTGCGGACGGCAAGTACGCATTTGGTTATAGCGAGTTTCGGGCAATCAAAGAAGATGAAGTGATGGGCGGTGATATCTCTGCGTTGGACGGCGGGACATTTCACGAGCTGCTTCTGGATGTATTTGACTACGACGGCGATGGTGTTGCGGAGATATTCACCTATGTACCTGCTTTCGAAGGCGCCGGATTCAACGTATATAAACGCTCCGATGCGAAATGGAACAAGGTTTTTGAAGGTTCTAATTATCATTGCGGCTATTAGTTAAGATGCTGATCGAGCATTGGCTGTGCGGGCACGGGATGACGGAAGGTCATTCCTGCCCCTTCGTTTTGATAGAGTATGCGAATTGTATTTATGGGCACGCCTGCTCCTGCTGCGAAGGCGCTCGAACGGTTGTTGAGCTCGGGGCACGATGTAGCTGCCGTCTACACTCAGCCTGATCGACCGTCAGGACGAGGAAACAAGGTGACGGCATCGCCGGTGAAGGAGTTTGCATTAAGCAGGGGGATCCGCGTTCTGCAGCCGCGTTCGGTCACGACCGCAGAGGCGTTGGACGACTTTCGAAGCATTGGTGCTGAGGTCTCGGTGGTGGTTGCTTACGGCCGCATTCTACCGACGACGTTTTTGGAAGCCCCGAAATATGGAGCGATCAATGTTCATTACTCGCTGCTGCCGAAATATCGCGGGGCTGCACCGGTGAATTGGGCGATCGTCAACGGTGAGACGACGACGGGCGTCACGACGATGAAGATGGACGCAGGGCTCGATACGGGCGATATTCTGATTCAGGAAGACACGGAGATTCGAGAGGATGAAACGGCGATCGAGCTGATGTCGAGGCTTTCGGAGATCGGGGCCGATGTTTTGGTCAGGACTCTAACCGAGCTTGGCAGCATTGTGCCGATTGTTCAGGATGACACGAAGGCTACGTATGCACCGCTGATGAAGAAATCTGACGGGTTCATAAATTGGACACTTCCGGCATCAGATATTGTGAACCGTGTACGGGGCTTTCAGCCATTCCCAAGCTCGTTTAGTTTCTTGAGAGGGATGCGATTGACGCTATGGAAGGCGGAAGCAATCCGAGGTGAGAGTAGCGGAGCCCCGGGCGAGATCCTCAGTGTTGGTGCAGACGAATGGCTTGTGCAGTGTGGAGCAGGCACTATGCTGAAGATAATCGAAGCGCAGCAAGAGGGGAAACGCCGAATGGCGGCCGCGGACATAATTAACGGTGTCAGACCGAAGGTAGGAGAAATGTTTGGCGCGTCGCCGAATGATTGAGATATGTTCGAGATAGCTGCATTTTACAAATTTATGCCAATGGGCACGGTGGATGAATTGGAGGAATTTCGGGCCTCGGTTAGAGAGGCAATGCAGGTCTTCGATATCCGAGGGACGGTGATCCTTGCTGAAGAAGGCTTTAATGCTACAGTCAGCGGCAAACCGGAAGACATGGCGAGCTTTATGATACGAGCCGAGGCGCTTTTTGGGATTGAGGTCGAGGCAAAGCTTTCGAGGCATGAGCATGTGCCGTTCCGAAGAGTGGATGTCAAGATCAAGCCTGAGATCGTTACGTTCAAGCACCCTGTAGATACAAAAAAGGGTAAGGGCACCCACGTTGACGCTCGCGAGTGGAATAGTCTGCTGGATGATCCGTCGGTTTTGGTACTCGATACGCGGAACGATTACGAGTTCAAGAACGGAACCTTTGCGGGAGCGGTGAATCCGGAGACGGAGAAATTCAGCGACCTGCCTGAGTTTATTGCCTCAAAACTCGATCCCGAAGTGCATCAGAAGGTGGCCATGTTTTGCACCGGGGGCATTCGGTGTGAAAAGGCGGCACCCTATCTGATCGAGCAGGGGTTCCGCGAGGTGTATCAACTCGATGGGGGTATACTTCGCTATCTGGAGGAGATCCCCGAGACTGAATCGAAGTTTCAGGGTGAATGCTTTGTTTTTGATGACCGCATTACAGTAGACGAAAAGCTTGAAAAAGGCAGGGGGCCGGATCATTCGATCAATAAGAGCGGGGCGTCTAACTGATGCCTAAGGCACCGCGAATCTCTCCGGCACGAAAGGCTGCGTTCGACGTGCTTTGGCAGATCGAGCGGGAGCGTGCGTATTCCTCTGTTGTGCTCCCGCGAGAGGAGGAAAAGTTATCAGAGAAGGATCGCAGGCTTTGTCATGAAATAACCTTGGGCGTCCTGAGGAAGTGTGCGTATCTGGACCGGATGATCGCAGGGCTTGCCGGCAAGAAAAAATTGGATCTTGCGGTCTTGATCGCCCTTCGCATCGGACTTTATCAGCTCATCTTTCTCAATCGTGTTCCCGATTATTCCGCCATTAATGAAAGCGTGAATTTGGTTGTCCGGGCGAAGAAGATGTCTGCACGCGGCTTTGTTAATGCGATTCTGCGCCGTGCGGTGCGCGAAAAACCGCAATTATCGTATGCGAATGAGCTCGAACGGGTCTCGGTCGAGACGTCGCATCCGGAGTGGCTCATTCGGCGCTGGGAGGCGCAGTTCGGTATGGAACGCGCTTTTGCATTGGCAAGGTCAAATAACGTGAGCCCTTTAATCACGTTTCGCGACGTCAATGCGGCTGATGAGATCGAACGGCTTTCCACCGCTGTTACCCGGTGCAAGTTTGCCAGCGGCTGTTATACGGTGCACGAGTTTTCTGACGAGATCCGGGAGCTTGCTCAAGCTGGTCTGATCTATCTTCAGGATGAGGCGTCGCAGCTTGTTGCAAGCACGATCAAGCTCGAGCCTAGAATGCTTTTCTCGGACGTTTGCGCCGCACCGGGCGGCAAGACGACGGCAGTGGCTTTGCGGTCGCCGGGTTCGTTGATCGTTAGCGGCGATATTCATCTGGAACGGGTACGGCAGATCGGGCGGACGGCTGAGCTTCAGAAATTGGACGGTGTGAACCAGGTGCAGTATGACGCGGAAACCGCGTTGCCATTTGCTGATGGAACATTCGATGTCGTTTTAGTTGACGCTCCGTGCACAGGGACGGGCACGATTCGCCATAATCCTGAGATCGTCCTCTTTCTTAACCCGGAGGTTTTTGCGGCTATATCGGCCAAACAACTTAACATGCTTCGGAACGCATCTAAAACGGTTAAGTCCGGCGGACGCCTCATATATTCCACATGTTCTTTAGAGTTTGAGGAGAATGAAAGAATTTGCGAGCGGTTTCTGGCATCGAATGACGAATTCGAGGTTTTGGGGCCCGATGTAGACGACCGGTTTTTGACTGAGGAAGGCTTCGCCCGAACCTTTCCTGACCGCGATGATATGGACGGATTTTTCATTGCCCATTTTACTCGGAAATGACGGCCGTCGTTTGTTGACGCTGCAAAAGATGATAAAATTCGCGTTTAGTCCGATTGGAAGTATTTCATGAGCATATTGGTACAGGGCTTAACGGCCATCGGCAAACTGATTTTTATTGCGATACTGCTGTTCGCGTTTTTAGCGGGAATGGCGAGCGTCGTTTATATGTCGCTGTCCGGTTCGGAGGTTAGAGTTCCGGAGCTTGTTGGTAAGGATTATGTCGAAAGCGAGAAGGAGCTTGCCGCACTTGGATTGAAGATCAAGAGGCGAGCAGACCGACCGAGTACGGAGAAGATCAACACTGTTCTGGAGCAGCTGCCGAAACCGGGTGAGACCGTTAAGACCGGGCAGATGATTCTGGTCGTGGTCAGCAAAATAGCGGTCGAGGGCGAAGAAACGCCGAAATCTTTGATCCAAGACATTGAGCAGGACGATACAGAAAAAATCGAGGAAATGATCTCGGACAAGCCGAAAAAGCCGAGGGCGAACGTCAATTCTAATGCGAATGTGGACCGGAAGAAGGCTGACACGACGCGAGACGTGATCGCGAACTCATCGTCGACCAACACTTCATCGGGGAATGCTTCGACGCCGAACCCGGATGAACCGAGGAGAGAGCCGGCAACGAACTCATCGCAGCCGATGAATAGGAACACGCTGGTGATCCCCATCCCTAAGCCCCAGGTGCCGCAGCCGTCGGATGGCGACACGCGGCCGCGAACCGCTCCGCGTCCTTAAAACGCGAAGCAACGGCATTGTTTCCGAATGCAACAAAATACGGTAACGAACGGTATGTTTGAGATCGCTCCTTCAATATTGTCGGCTGATTTCTCGCGACTCGCCGATGATATTGCCGCGGCAGAAAAAGGTGGAGCAACAGTGCTTCACGTGGATGTGATGGACGGGCATTTTGTGCCTAACATTACGATTGGGCTGCCGGTGGTAAAGTCGTTGCGAAAAGCGACGACGATAACAATCGATACGCACCTCATGATCTCTGATCCCGGACGATATGCGGTGGAATTTGTGAACGCGGGTGCGGATATGGTCTCGGTTCATGTTGAAGCCGATCATCATTTGCATAGAACGTTGACATCGATTCGCGAAGCAGGAGCGAAAGCGGGCATCGCGATCAATCCGGGAACGCCCTTGATGGCGCTGGAAGAGACGTTATATTACGCGGATTTTGTTTTGTTGATGTCGGTAAATCCCGGGTTCGGCGGACAGCGGTTCATCCCAACTTCGCTTGATAAGATACGGCGGTTACGGCAAATGATACTGGAACGGGGACTTGAGACGAGGATCGAGGTTGACGGCGGAATCGATGAAAGCAATATCTCAGAGGTCGTGGACGCAGGAGCCGAGATCATCGTGGCCGGATCGGCCGTTTATGGCTCAGGTGACGCGGCAGGTTCGGTTAGAACGCTTATCGAAGCCGGAACTGTCTGGGTTTAGGAAGTTTTTTAAGAGCTTATTATGATTCGAAGAAATAGTTTTGGCATAGCCTTGTTTATTGTGGTCGGACTTCTGGGTGCTTTTGCAGTTGAGGCCCAGACCGGCAGCGGAACTGTGAGCCAGCGGCTCGATGTGATGCGTCAAAAGCTCGACACCATCAGGCGCTCGGCCACCAGCAGCATCTCGGTCCTGCGTCAGGACGGCCGCGAAAATGCAGCCAGCACTGACGAGGGACTAGACAGTCCAATGAGCCGGCTGCGTGCGGTCGAGAAAGAGGCGTCACGGCTCTTGTCGGATGTGAACAACATTCGCGGCAGGATAGATCGTTCGGAAAAATTTGAGCCGACCGATGTGGACGACCTCGAAAATACGGTAGCGGAGCTCCAGAAGAACGCTGACGCAGTTTTGGTCGAAACGGCGGGAGCGCGTGCGATTCCGGTATCGACTGTCGGCCAGCCGCGAGAGATCCAGAGGAGAGGCAAGTTTCTCGGCATATTCGGCCGCGGGGGCAATGATGAATTTGATGAGTTGATCGGCTCGGTCTCACCGGGGCGCGACAGAGAGCTTTTCATCGTTGCAACGCGCGAGATTCGTAAGAAGAAGTTCGACGTAGGCCGGTTGCTCTTCCAGACGATCATCACAACGTACCCGGATTCACCTTATCTGCCGATGGCAAAGCTTGCAGTGGCAGATTCGTTTTTCCTTGAGGGTTCAACGAGTGCTCTGATCCAAGCGATCGCTTCCTATCAGGACTGGCTGACGTTCTTCCCGACGCATCCGCTCGCGGACCGTGTGGTTCTGAAGATCGCGGAATCGGAAATGAGGCAAATCGGACTGCCGGATCGCGATGCGACGCGTGCTCGGCGGGCGGAGGTCCGCCTGAGGGCTCTTTTGCAGAGCTATCCAAATTCGATCTTGCGTAAGGATGCAGAACTCCGATTGGCCGAGGTTCAGAACAACCTTGGAATGCATAATCTTTTGATCGCGAATTACTATTACACCCTGTCGGTAAATCAAGGCAAGGGCGGTTTGAAGGGGGCACAGTCTCGTTACCGCGAGATACTCGACAAGTATCCTGATTTTGAGAACATGGATGAGGCGCTGTTCAAGCTGGCGAATACCTATCTTGTGGAAGAAGAGACGGATCAGGCCGCACGGTATTTTCAGCGGATCGTTGCCGATTATCCGAACAGCGATTATGTGGCAAAATCAAAAGAGCAACTCGAATTGATCGGGGCAACGATTCCGGAACCCAACCCGGAGCGATTGGCAGTGCTGCCGCCGGAAAAGGTTTCGTTCTTTCAAAACTTCAGAAATCAGCTTTTCGGGATTTATCCTATGACCATCGACAAAGATGGGGTTCTGATGACGCGTGACTTTGATCGTGCAAAGTTTGAGTTGATCGACCAAATCATCGAGAATCAGGGCGACATTTATGTAAATCAGATTCCGCAGGCGTTGACGACTGTGATTTCGCAGCGTCAGGCAACGTCGCAGCCGGTTACAACGCCGCAAGAGCAATGATTCGATGGAACGAACAATTTGGTAGAATAAAAGCGGCTGATGATGCCGCTTTTATTTTATCTGCCACGACTTTTACAGATCGATTCATGAAAAATCTATTAATCACCGCTATTCTATTCGCGTGCTCCGCAATTTCTGTTGGGGGCCAAGGCTCAGGTAGCGTGACAACCGAGAAGCTCTCGGTTCGCCTGGCGAGTCAGTTGAAGGCTGCGGATAGCGCAAAACCGGTAGCACGCGCGGAACGGGAGCGAGCGCTCACCAAGATGATGGAGGGCCAGGGATACATCTGGAGAGTTTCGAGGGTGCGGAGCCAGCGTGAACTTGCCGAGATCACTACTCGTGCCCAGGCGGCGTATGTAGCGGCTTTATCGGCAGACCCGACGTTGGCAGAAGCGTACACAGCACTTGCGGAGATCCATCTTGCCGCCGGAACGGGGGAAGTCGCAATGGAGGAAGCTCTGGCGCTCGCTGAACTCGGGTTGAAGGTCGATGGTGACAACTTTGGGTCGCGGCGGCTGCTAGGGCGGCTGTATGCATTCAAAAGCGGTTTAGGACGTACGGAACTGGTCGAGCCTTTTGCTGCGAGATCAATCGAAAACTGGACGGCGGTGACCCGATTGGACCCGCGGAACGCGGAAGGATGGGCGGTCTTAAGCTTGTTTCACGAGAAACTAGACAAAAAGGACGATGAGATCGGTGCTCTTCAGAGTTGGATCTCGGCTGCGCCGCCGGCTGATTCGCAGTTCTTTACACGGCTGTTTGGTCCCAAGATCGAGCTGACACCGGAAGCGGCATCGATCCGACTTGGGGGAGCGTACATCCGCTCGGGCAAGATGAAGGAGGCGATCGCGGTTCTCAGCTTGATAATCGCGGACGATGCAGAGAATCTTGAGGCAATTGACCTTCTTCAAGAGGCAGTGATGGGAACGTCTACAGAAGCTGCATCGGCAACGGTCGCGTTGCTGCAGCAGGCAGTTTATGCAAATCCTGCGAGCACTGCCCTTGCCGATATCTTTGCGGAGATGCTCGCTCGAAACGGTCGCTATTCTGACGGGGCAGCGGTTTTCGTGCGATCGGCTGAAAGGCTCGAAAATGTTCCGGAAGCGAGTGCGTCGCTTTATGTCGCTCTCGGAGAATTCCAGGTCCGCCATAGAAGAGAAGCCGATGCGATCGATTCATATAATAAGGCGATCGACATTGTGGAGGAGGTCGATGGTATCGATGCGATCCGCGACAGGCAGTTCCTTGAGAATGTTTTCGATAAGATGATCGCAGTCTACCGCACTACGAATCAGATTAATAAGGCTATAGAAGCCGTTGAACGGGTGGACAGGTTTTTGGGGCAGGGCGACATGTACGCCGCGCGGCACATGATAACGCTTTATCGTGAATCGGGCCGAACGGCTGACGCTTTGCGGGCTGTGCGGGCAAGTCGCGAGAAAACTCCTGAGGATCAGGGATTGATGAGGCTCGAGGCGACCATTCTTTCGGAATCGGGGCAGGTGGAGAAAGCAGTCGAGATAGTACGCAAGGGGATCTCTGCGGAAGTCCCGATCGGGCGGCCGACGCGGGATGATTTTTCGGATCAGCTATTCATTGCGGAGTTGTACACGAGGGCTAGTCGTCACAAGGATGCTGCGGACGCGGCAGAAGAGTCATATAAGCTCGCGCGGGGAAACGAGCAGCGTCGGCAGATAGCAAAGTTGACCTTGGCGACGGCGCAGCATCTTGCGGGCGATCACGCGGCGGCTGAGGGGACGCTGAGAGAGATATTGAAACAGTCGCCCGGAAACCCCATCGCGTTGAACAACCTTGGGTACTTTCTGGTGGAGCGGAATGAAAGACTTGAGGAAGCTGCTCAAATGATTCGTCAGGCTTTGGCGATCGATCCCACGAATCCGTCTTACCTGGACAGCCTCGGCTGGGCATACTTTAAGCTGGGGAAGTACGGCGAAGCCGAGAAGTACCTACGGGACGCGGTCCGTTACGATTCAGGTTCGGCAACCATCCAGGAGCATCTTGGTGATGTGTTCGCGAAGCAGGGAAAGACTGATCTAGCGCGGATGGCATGGGAGCGAGCTTTAACGCTTTCGAGCGCGGAAGAGGATATAAAGCGGCTGCGTGGGAAGCTACAGCGCTGACTGATAGGAAAAAAAGCGGCATCCAAATCGGGTGCCGCTTTTTGTTAGGTTATTGTTCCGGAGAGGGTGACGGTTCAGGAGTCGGTTCACCGCGCCTTTGCAGCTTGGGAGGACCGCTCGACGATGAGCCTGATTCGCTTGTACTGTCGTCAGTAGTTGCATCAGGATCACTCGGCTGACGCCGTCGTAGGGTCGGCCGTCCGGGTTCGCCGTCATCAACGTCGCTAAGGATGCCTGCCCGAGCGTTCGTAAGCTTCATCAGGTGATTCTTAACCCGCTGAAATTCGGACGTGCTGATCACATATTCTTCACGCTCAGCGAAGCGTGCAACGAGCGCGAGGCTGTCGTCGCGGCGGTCAAGCGATTGCGGGTGCGAGGTGAATATCTGTGAAAGCGTGCCGGGCTTTTTCCTGTTCTTTTCTGCAAGCTTTTCGAACATCGTAGCCATCGCCGTCGGATCGTAACCAGCAGCGTAGAGATATTGCACACCGAGCATGTCGGCTTCGCGTTCCGCGTTACGGCTGAATTTGAGGAAACCGAGAAGCTGTCCAAATCCACCGGCATTCTGAGCTACCGCACCGGCGATTCCGCCGCCAAATATTATCGTCGCGATCAGACCGTAATTTATCGCCTGAAGCTTGCCTTGGTTTTCCATGGCGTGACGCGCCGCTACGT
>JACDAK010000109.1 GCA_013695495.1 Blastocatellia bacterium
CGACGGCACAGAAATGCCGTTCATCCCGGCGTTCAGGCTTATCAGCGAAACGTCGCAAGCATTTAGAAATATCGGCTGTTCGGCGCGTGGTTTGAGACCGAGGATGGTCACGTTACCTAGTGATCGATCTTTTTTCTGTTCCTCGATCCATTTTTTCTTTCCGCCGTCGCCGATGAACAGAAAGTGTATCTGCGGTTGATCGACGAGCATTGCCGCACATTCCACGATGCTCTCTAAATCGTGCGTACGCCCCATATTTCCCGAATAGAGCAGTACGAACTTGTCAGCAATATCAAGCTCAATTAGCAAGGCATTTTCCGACTTCGGCCGCGGATGAATAAAGTCGGTTTCTGCACAGTTAGGAACAATGAAGATCGGAATGTCGAGCCCTTCTGATTTCTTGGACAGCAACCGTTCCATGTCTCGTCCAATTACGAAGATCCGGGCGGCGTGCTTATAAAGCCACCGATTCAGAAAATCAATCGTGCGTGCAAAGAACGAGTCGGGCTTCATCTTTCCGGCAGCGATAATGGCATCCGGATACACATCGTACACCAACAGCGAATAGCTTGCTCCTTTTCTCAGAGCAGCTGCAGCGGTAATGAACTGAAGCGTCGGAGGAGCTGTTACGGCAAGAATCCGATCCCCCTTTTGAAAGAATTTCAGAGCATTAAAGAACATCGTTATGCCTAAGGTGAACATGTTTGTAAGCCTGAACAAGAGCACGTCTTTGTCCAGCGTTGTGCCAGCCGATCTAAAAATCTCCACACCGTTGTGCACCTCCCGCTTCGGAGCCTTTACACCGCGAGACGAGTAGCTCGGCTGCCCGCACAGCGCTTTAACATCAAAATGTTCCGCAAGCCCCTCGGCGAAACGGGTCATGTGAAAAGCCGTCGTATTCTCGTCCGGATAAAATGGCTCAGAGACGACCCAAAGTCGCGGCTTTTCCGCTGTCACCTTAGCTTCGATCATTCAACCCCTCGTTCTCTTTGATCACCCTTTCATAAAGTTCCTCATATTGTCGAGCGATCAGCTCTGCTGAAAAGCGCCGAATATTTTCAGTTCCTTTCTTCACAAGTTCCTGGCGGTACGGTGAATCCCCGGCCACCTTTTCGATAGCTCGACGAATTGACATTGGATCTCGCGGATCCGCCAACGCCGCGCCGGAGCCTGCAACCTCCTTCATTGGGCTAAGGTCACTCGTGATCACCGGAGTCAACATACCTTGGCCCTCGATTATCGGCAGGCCAAACCCTTCATAAGTCGAACAGAATGCAATGATATCTGCATCTTCGTATTCAGCTCGCATCTCCTCTTCGGAGAGTTCGGACGCGGACGAATACTCTGTATTGCTCAAAGTGAGAAGTCGCGTGTGCTCGCTGGTTAGAAGGCCGATGATCCTCAATTTGCATTGCAAACCATTCACAGCCTGAATAACATTCTTAAGATTCTTGTTTGAACCGGTCCCGACCTGCAGAATGACCGGCTTTTCGCGAAACGTCCTCTTTGATGACGCGATGAAGATCTCTCGAAGCGGGTTCTCGATCACCAAAACTTTCTGCGGATCACACCCCGTCAATTCTACCAACTCCCGCTTGGTCGCCTCCGAGATCACCGTGATATACCGCATACGGCGCACAGGCAAATCATAGTAAAGCTTTTTGATAACCGCTCGTCTCAGGCCCCAACGCTTCTTCAATATGCCAGTATCATGGATCGTAAGGATCGTCCGTTCAGGCGGCAACCGCAGAGCCATGTACTGAACGTCACCGGTAATATGGTAAATGTCAGCCCTTTCAAATCGTGCGGTAAGCAAATTGAGAAAAACCTTTACTGCACCGCGTCCCCACGGAACCTTTGAATAGCTGCACCGATGTCCAAATGCCGTCAGTGATGCACCGACCTGTTCGAAAACACGCTCCACACTGAGCGGAGTGGGCACGTTTCGCTCTATGAACCGAATGTTGATCTTATTATTCGCCCCGCCGCTCAAGATTGCTCTTCGTCGCTGTCACTGACGCTTTTCATTAGTTCTGAAGTGATCGCCGTCGTGCCGACCTGCCCGACGACGATTCCAGCCGCAGCGTTCGCGAATGCAGCGGCCTGGTATGCGTCTGCACCGGCTGCCAAACAGGCCGCCATGCACGCCACGACAGTATCCCCAGCCCCCGTTACGTCAAAGATGTCCTGGGAGAGGGCATGAAGATGCTGTACCTCGTGCCCTTTTTGGAACAGGGTCATCCCGTGCTCCCCCTGGGTGATCAGAAGCATCTCGAGTTCGATCTCGCTGAGAAGCCGCTCGCCTGCAGTTTCTACCAGATTCGGCGTTGCAACGCCCAACTTACAAGCCTCGGCGGCTTCTTTCTGATTTGGCGTGATCAACGTCGCACCTTTATATCGTGCGTACTCCAAGCCTTTCGGATCGACGACTATCCGCTTGCCCGCGTTGCGAGCAGCCGCTATCATTTTTGCAACGAGAGATTCGGTTAAAAAACCCTTTGCATAATCAGATAGAACCACAATATCGGCGTGTTTCAGCAGAGATTCATACCGATCGAAAACGATCGCTTCATGGTCGCCGTTGAGCGGTGTCGAATTTTCACTGTCCACCCGGACGACATGCTGGCCGTGCGCGACGACCCGAGTCTTAACAGTGGTCGGGCGACCTTCCAGTTGGATCAGATCGATGGGATCTACTCCTTTCGCGGAAATATCGGACCGCAGGAAGGCTCCTTCGCTATCGTCCCCAATACCTCCTAATAGCGAGACACGAGCACCAAGCCCGAGCAGGTTTGCCGCAACATTGGCAGCACCACCCGGCGTGAACGAGCTTTCGATAAGTCGCACCACAGGCACCGGAGCCTCCGGCGAAATGCGTTCGACGGTGCCCCACCAGTAGCGGTCAAGCATTACGTCGCCCGCGACGAGCACGGAGATCTCAGATATTCGATCTACTAGATTCATTGCTAGGTTCAGAGTTGTTGATCATCTCGTCGACCATCTCGCACCAGATATGAGCA
The DNA here is from genome assembly GCA_013695495.1 of Blastocatellia bacterium. Taxonomy (GTDB): domain Bacteria; phylum Acidobacteriota; class Blastocatellia; order Pyrinomonadales; family Pyrinomonadaceae; genus OLB17. The sequence continues at coordinate 3,021 of JACDAK010000109.1, forward strand.
ACAGTGATATGTGCCTCTTGAATACGGGCTGTGCGGCCCGAGGGCACCATCACACACGCATCGGAAAGCGAGGCCAGCTTTTTACCATTTTCTCCGGTCATGCCGATAACGCGGCATCCGCGGCCGCGGGCCGTCATAACCGCTGCGATCACGTTGGGAGAACTACCGCTTGTGCTTATGGCGATCAGGCAGTCGCCTTCATTCGCAAGTGCTTCTACTTGCCTCGCGAAGATCCGCTCAAAGCTGTAGTCATTCGCCAGTGCGGTTATGGCCGATGTATCCGTAGTAAGAGCGATCGCCGGGAGCGCCCGCCGTTCGGTCTCATATCGGCCCACGAATTCCGCCGCGATGTGCTGAGCATCCGCCGCACTCCCGCCGTTGCCACAAATGAGCACTTTCTTTCCCTTCCGCACCGTATCGAGCAGGATCTCGGCACATTCCGAAATAACGTCTGATTGCTGAACGATCAGATTTTCGAAAACCTTTATGTGCTGCTCTAATGACAAAGCGATCGTATCGCTGGAGAGCGACGCTCTTTGAGGCTCGCTCTTGCGACCGGCTTCCCGTATACGTTCAACGATAATTGATGACGAAAACCCTTCAAGCAGCGGCAGCGAGATTACCTTCCCACCATTCTTCAAAACATGATCCGAGCCAACAATCTCGTCAGCCGACCAGTCACCGCCTTTCACGAGCACATCAGGCAAGATGCGACGAATAAGAACTTCTGGCGTCGGCTCATTAAAGATGACGACCTCATCAACAAACGGTAGAGCATTCAGCGCGGCCGCTCTCTCGTCTTGCGTAAGGATCGGGCGCTCGGGCCCTTTGATCTTCCTCACCGAAGCATCGCTGTTGATACCAACGATCAATTTCGAGCCGAGAGCCCTAGCCCGCGCGAGCAGATCGTAATGGCCGGGATGAAGGATGTCAAAACATCCGTTAGTGAAAACGATCATTTGATTAAGAGTTCAGTAACTAGGAATTATAAAGGAATACGTCGAGAACTCACCTCAGCCGATCTACGGGATGAGTGGCGGATCACGTCGGATATCACGGGTTAATGGCCGGTATCCTATCAATCGAGCGATCACGACTACGAAGACGATGCCAACTATGGTCGTAAATCCGACTCTTATCATGTTTGGGAATAGATTTCCGTAGAAGCTCTCAAACGATACGGAGATAAGCAGCATGACGTAAAGGACGAGCCGCCATGTTACTGCGGGCTGCCCCTCAATGAGCGAGCGGTAAACGACACGCATGATCAGCCCAAGTAAAAGCATTCCTAAGATCACGCCGATCTCCCCGAAATTGCGCAGCAGATCAGCGATAGGCGTAACCGCAAACGAGTTTTCACCAAAATCAAAATAAAGGTCCGCATAGCCGCGAGCTTCGGACGCAACAACCTTATCTGCCCAGATGAAACGCGGAATGAAAAACGTAGACAGGTCTTTCATAATGTTGTTGTCTAACCCATACATCTCCTCATAGGGGCGCAATCGTTCATAATTCGACACGACGACCGCGACGGAACTCAGCGTATCAAGCCGCTCCGAAACCGCGTAGAAAGCGAACTCGAAGTTCTCCCAAACCCCCGTCCGCCCCACGTGATCGACCGTCCGAAAGACGGTCTCGGAATACTCATCGATGTCGACACGACTCTCAGTCCCCTTCAGCATTCGGAAGGTCGTGCCGTAGATCATTCCGACTGCGATACTTACGAAGACTAACAATCCCCCTAGCGTCGCTTTCTTGATGGTCAGCCGTCTTCCCGCCAGAAGATATGCCAAGCCCGCTACTACGATCACCTGCAAAAGACTTGAGCGATTCCCGGCATAAAGAGCCTTTGCAAGAGCTGACACTACGAGAATGCCCGTGATCACCGCAGACTGGATGTCAAAGCGCGGCTGTTTGAATACGATGTACCAAAGCAGGAATGTGCCCTGGATCCAGAATAGGGTTGTTAGATAGATGAGCCCGTCAAAAAGTCCCGTTTCTTCAACACGTTGATAGCCCACGAGGCCGAGTATCAAAGCGATAACATTGTTAAAGAATCCCAAGCTCATCAACGCGATACCCGGAATAGCGAAGGACAAGGGTTCGAAATCCCGATTCGGTAATATCGACTCGACCCTTTCACCGATTATCCTTCCGATAGGCAACATAAATCCTATCGCATAGGCAAGAAACCCACCCGCGACCAGAACTGTGGTGTAAGGAAGATCATACTCCGGATTCTGGATAAAGCTAAGATAATAAGGTTGCGACCATCCGCTAGCGAGCAGAGTTCCGCCAACGACAAATGCCGGGAGAAAGTATGAGATCGCGGCGTAAATCACCGGGTTGTAAAAAGTGAATTTGCCTTTCGTATATAAGACAAACGACGGAATGGCCAGCGACAATAAGATCATCGTGATCCATGGCAGCAAGTAAAGATAGGGGAAAACCCGGGTGAAATCGCTCGTCAACAGTATCGCGATTCCGGCGATCAGGAACACCGAGGCCATGATCCCTAACCCCACAGGAAGAAATCGGTCAGCGGGATGATACCGCTGCTGAACTTGAAGGTTAATAGCCATTTATCGTCTTTGTATGATGATAGTTGCTCAAGTGGGGGATATCAACCTTCATTCGATCAGGATCTCCGCAAGTCTGCGATCATTGACCGGCTCAAGAAGCGGGTGAGCAGCATCGCGGCAAGAAAACCACAGGTTCCAGCAACCGCCGTTAGAATCAAAGTGTGCCAGGAAACTTCTAGAACGGATATGGCGTGAGTCTGTATATAGCCAATTAGTGCTGCGACGGTCGTCAAAATTGCGGCATTAGCTGCCCAAAACGCGAAAAGGGGCCGTCCGAAGCACGTCCGCTCAACGTACAAGACTACCGGAAGCGTGATCGCAGCACCGATCACTCTGCCATAAGCAATGCCTTCCTCGCCGCCGCCGACGAAACCTAGCATCAAAATGATCGCAACGGTCGCAAGGACGATAGAGGTAGCAGCGTTTATCCCCGGCTTTCTGAAGGCCTCCGCCGTGTGCCAAGCAACGATCCCGACCGCGATGAGTCCGAATGAGGCCGCATGTGGCACGAGGATCGGATACGATCGAGCTTCAAACTCCGTCCCGAGCCAGAGCCGG
>JACDAK010000121.1 GCA_013695495.1 Blastocatellia bacterium
GGGTACGACAGGCCTGCGAAACTTGGCAGATTCGATACCGCTAAAGAAGGGGATCTTATCGCCGCGATCTTCAAACTCTCTAAGCGCGAGAATAGCCCCCACCTGCGCGAGGGCCTCTATCTGCAGAACGCCGGGCATTACGGGCGCCTCGGGAAAGTGGCCGACGAAGAAATGTTCATTCATCGTGACCTGCTTTATGCCGACTATGCGAGTTTTGGGTTCGAGTTCGATGATCTTGTCGACCATCAGAAACGGGTATCTGTGCGGAAGGATCTCGCGAATGGCGACGGAATCGTAAATTGTCATTGGAAGAGTCCTTAAACGCTAAAAAGTCAGCAGCGGGAAAACTTCGGTCCTCCAAACTGCTGACTATCCGGTCGAAAACGAATCAACTATCTAGGAACGGCTGCGGATGCGGCACCTGCAGGCCTATCGTTGTAAAAGGTGATGAAATCCTTGGTTACGTCAGCTGACGGATCAAGCATGAGAATAGCGCCTGCCTGAGCAAGCTTCTCAACATCAAAGATGGCGGCGAAACCCTTTCGCTTAGCGTATTCCTGGATCGCACGCCCGATATCCTGGTTGATCGGCCCGAGCAGTTCACCGCCGCGCTTTTCAATGAAAGCGTCGTACTCTTTCTTCTTGAACTCGAATTCACGCTGAAGGCGTGCACCTTCGTCCTGTCGGGTGCGGAACTGCTGCTCGTTGATGGGTACCTGGGGGGCAGCGGCTTGCATCTTCCGCAGCTCTTCCGCAATATTTGCAACCTTCGTCTGTATCCCGATCAGTTCCTGCTCCTTAGGTTTGGCTTCGTTGCCGAGTGAGACATAGGCACTAACGTAGCGTTTGATGCCTTCCTTCTCGTCAGCAAATGCACCGGTGTCGATCCAGCCGAGTTTGCTGGGAGCGGTCGCCCCCTGAGCAGCAGCCGAAACTGTGAACATAGCCGTAAAAATAAAACAAACGGCGATCAAGCTAAATCTTTTCATTATCCGTAAAACTCCTTAAATTACCGAGGCAAGTGGTGATGTCTTAAATCAATATGTTTGAAACAAAAATCGGGCGTACTGTTGCCTGTTCAATATGAAAATGTCAAAAAGAACGACAATATTATGCCATCGATATTTGTTTGTCAATTTTTGGGGCTCGCGGGAGCCCCCCGAAAACTGCCGGTTTTGTGTAGCCCGGCGGCGAGTCAAATCGCCCGCCCGGGCGGTTAGAATGTGCGTCCGACGGTGAAGCGGAAACCGTTTCGCTTACCGGGCAAAAATATGCCGGGAAGCTGTTCGGTAAATCCGAGTTTCGCGTTGGGGTTGTAGTAATAGATCAGGCGGAACGGCACGTTGACCACCGGCACCTGGACCCGAAGCTCTGCGCCAATGCTTGACTTGAAATCTCCGAGCCCGGCAAAGGCGGCTGTGTCGGCACGAAGCAGCGAATTCTGCTGAGCCTCGCCGCGAAGATAGAGCGGCTGGATCTCGGGTGAAAGCGTGGTCGGGCAGCCGAACCGGTTGCCGCGGCAGAACTGCTGAACAAAGTCGGTCTTTGTAAGCAAGCGATTGTTGAAATACAACAGGCTGCCAAAGCTGCTTTCGAGTACAGGTGTGTTGATCAACGCGAGTGCGGTTGCACGGCCCGGGCCGAGGAAGCGGTCGTCCTCAAGGAATTCGCTGTCGATCCGCTGAGCGTCATACCTGCGAAGGTTGAAAACGCTGCCGACATCCGCAAAAAGGGCCAGAGTTGCGGGGCCGACAAGGGGAATTCGATACTCGAAATTACCCAAGATCTGAGTATCGCCGCCGATGAATCTATAGTTTCGCGAGAAGAGTGCCGGGTTGTCACCGTCAGGTCCGGTCAAAAGCCCAAGATTGGCGATCTCTTCAACGATGAGCGGGTTGACGATGCCGTGGTTCGTGTTATGTTCGCCGGCCGCGTTGATCGTTAGAACCGGATTACGCATCGTCACATACGTGGCAAACTGCGCGATAGGCCCAATCGAGCGAAAGTTGTAACCGCGGATGTCGTTCTCGCTGCCGAGGAAATAGCGTTCATAAAGCGGTACGCCGCCAACGAAGCTGATCGAATTTGCAGTACGGACCTTATCCGTGATCGCCCAGGAGCCGACCGTGCCTGCCTGTACACGGAACGCGAACACTTCAGGATTGCTGGAGCGTTTGCGTCGCATCGGCATAAATCGCGAATACGTAATGCTTGGCTGATAGGTCCTTACGTCGCCGCCAAGACCAGCAAGACCCACCGAGAGAGCAAGCTGGCTTCCGCTTAGCGTATCGATCCCGTTAGCCGACGGCCGACGCGTGTCGTAAACGAATGAACCCGTGATACGACTCGTCAGAATATTCGGCTGAGCGTAGATGATCGGAATACGCTGAGAAGGGTCGTCCGACTGATTCACCTCAGGGTCGGTGATGGTCGTCGCGGAGATCTGATAGGTCAATCCTACACGCGAAAACTGGGTGAATTGCCGCTTTCTGAAATAGAGCTCAGAGAGCGGAGCCGTCATGAATACAGTCGCGCCATAGGTGCTCTGCGTAAACAGGTTGCTTTCGTCCGTCAGCACCTGCGCGAGCGGGTTGAAAAGCGTATCGAGCAGGTCCTGGTTCTGCGTGAGGAACGTGCCTTCGCCAAAGAACTTATAACGTGAGGCGAAAAGCGAAACTCCGACCGAGACGGGTCGGTCGCGGAAGTAGGGCTCCTGATATGTCACCTGGAGCGACTGCTGCCTGTTACCCGCTCCGAGTGCGAATGAAAGCACCTCGCCGCGTCCTGCGAGGTTATTGGTCGAATACTCAAGTCCGAAATATGAGCCGCCCAAGCCGCCAACGCCGCCGTTGAACGAGATCTGCTGCCGGCCGCGTTCTTTGATCTTGACGATTAGGTCAACGTCGCCCTGCTCTTCGTCGGTTCGGATCTCTACGTCCTGATCCTTATTGATCGGGTCGAAGTACTGTGTTTGGTTCAGGCGAGCAACCGAGATGTCTAGAAATCGCGAGTTATAGATGTCGCCTTCATTGATGAGGAATTCGCGCCGCATAACACGATCGCGGGTGAATGTATTGCCGGTGAACTCCAGCCGGCGTAGAGTGAACTGCCGTCCTTCTTCTATCCGAACGACGATGTCAACGATGCCCTCGGTCGCGTTCGCAGGGTTGTCCTTGAATTCCGGTTCAAATTCAGCATTGTAGTTGACGAAACCCTGCTGGCCGTAAACATCCTTGAGTCGTTCATAGACGCCCTGCTGCAGCCGCCGGCCGTCTGCGATCTCGCCCTTTTGAAGTCCGAGAAAAGCGAGAATCTGCTGTTCGGAAAAGATCGAGTTGCCCTCAACGCTAAGTTCGCCGACGCGAAAAACGCGGCCTTCGGTTACCGGAACGACAACCCGAAGCGTGTCATCAACGGACGAGAGGAGCGGAAGGGGGAGCGTAATGAGCGGCAGAGCGCTCGTACGTTGTGCACCGAGTCCTTCGACGACCGGTTCACCGATTCGAGCCTGAAAGTAGCCTTTCGACCACATATATGACCGCACGTTCCGCTGCAGGTCATACTGCAGCTTTCGCATGTCCAGAATGTCCTGGCCTTTGAAGCGCGAGATAAGCCCGGTCGGTTTCACGAGTTCGAGAGCTCCGCGAAGCTCGCCGTCGCTGAACCTTTCGTTCCCCTCGAAGTCGATCTGGACGATACGCGATTGAAGCCCTTGCTCGACCTCAAACGTTATCGCGACCGAGGTCGCCGAAACTTCTTCTTCTCGGATGTTGACTGTTGCGTTAGGATAACCGCGGTTGGCCAACTGTTCACGAAGAATGCGGGTGGCCGCGCGGGCCTTTACCGGATCGTAGATGGCTTCGCGTGAGATACCGGCCCGTTGTTCACGAAATTCCTTGAGAATGTCTGATTCGGGCACGGCTTTTAACCCGGTGAACTGAAGATCGCGGATGATCCGCCATTCGCGCACCTCAAAGATCACGTTTACGCCGCCGCGAACGCCCGGCGTTGTCAAAACGCGCGTCGCCGCTTTGTCGAACCAGTTGAGAGCCAGCAGTTCGCGAAGGTCACGTTCGAGTGCCGCGGCGTCATAAACATCGCCGGGGCGCGTTCGGATGTAGTAGATCAGGTCTTCATCGCGCAAGCGGCGATTGCCCATGATGTCCACACTTTCTACGATCTGCTGAATTGCTACGTTTTCGGCTGCGGGAGATGCAGTCGCGGTAGTATCCGCTGTGGCAAGATTCGGAGCTGCCAACAAGATAAAGCTTAATACGGCAAGCCCGATTGCGTTTAATTTCTGCATATATAGGTTATCTGCGATTCAACGAGCCCGAAAGCTCGGAAAGCCGCCTCTTTTGAAAAATAATACGATAGGATAAACAAAAGCTGGCGGCTTTTCAATGTCGGATTTTTACGCAATCTTGGATTCTATCGAAACATATCAGGTTGCCTTTCCACATCAATCCGACAAACCTTTGGATTATACAGGCTCGCATCGGCAAAAAGAAAAGCAGAACCGGGCAATCGGCTCTGCTTTCTATCGCAAAAATTGCTGACCGCTACCTATCGAGCGACCTGCTCGTCGGTCACCGGCTGGGGCTGCGCGTCGAACGACAGCCCTGCGGGCGAAGCGTTTATAGTGATCGTGCTGAACTCAGCAAGTTCGCCTCGTATCAGCGCCTCTGAAATCTCGTCTTCGATATATTTTTGGATCGCTCGCTTCAGCGGACGGGCGCCATAGCTGCGGTCGGCACAAGTTTTTTCGATGAGCCACGCGGCAGCTTCGGGCGACATCTTCAGCTCCCGACTTTGCTTTTTGAGTATCTTGTTTAACGACGCGAGCTGAAGCTCAATGATCGCTGTCAGGTCCTCGTTCGTGAGTTCTTCGAAAATGATGATCTCGTCGAGACGGTTGATAAACTCGGGTGCGAATGTCTGTTTGACCTGGGAAAGCACCTGTTCTTCCATCTTTTCGCGCGAAGTGTCGGCTCCGGTTTGGAATCCGACATTGCCGCGTTTTTGAATGAACCGAGCGCCGATGTTAGAGGTCATTATGAAGATCGCATTTTTGCAATCGACAGTGTTCCCTTGCGCGTCGGTAAGTATGCCGTCTTCGAACACCTGCAGCAGGATATTAAAAACGTCGGGATGTGCTTTTTCGATCTCATCAAACAACACGACGGAATATGGCGACCGGCGCAAGCGTTCCGTCAGCTGGCCGCCTTCGTCGTGGCCGATGTATCCCGGAGGCGAGCCAATAAATTTGGCCACTGCGTGTTTTTCCATGAATTCGCTCATATCAAATCGGATCAGAACGCGTTCTGATCCAAAGAGATATTCCGCAAGGGTGCGAGCGACCTCGGTTTTGCCAACTCCGGTCGGGCCCAGGAAAAGGAACGAACCGACGGGCTTGTTCGGGTTTTTAAGGCCGGCGCGTGAGCGCCTCACAGCCCGCGCAAGGGCTGAGATCGCCCGGCGCTGCGACACGACGCGTTGGTGAAGTTCGTCCTCGATATTGAGCAGCTTTTCACCCTCTTCGAGCTTGACGGTGGAAACCGGCACTCCGGTCCAGCGAGCGATAACCTCATCTACATCGTCTTTCGTCACCTCGACACTGATGAACGAATCTTCGATAGAACGCAGCTCCAGCGAGAGCAGCTGGTCTTCATTCGCGGCGGCGCGTTTCCAGTTTTCTACTGTTTCTTTCCAAGATGGCTCAGCGGGATGCTCCTGCTGATATCTCAGCTTCGCCCGTGCACCTGCCTCATCTAATACGTCGATGGCTTTATCCGGGAGAAAGCGTTCCGGAATATAACGGTTCGACTGTACAACTGCAGCTTCGAGTGCTTCCGCCGAATAGCGAAGCTGATGAAATGCCTCGTAGCGCTCGACGACACCTTTGATGATGGTCAGAGCGTCTTCTTCATTTGGCGGAAGAACTTTAACTGCCTGGAAGCGGCGTTCTAGTGCACGGTCCTTCTCTACCGACTTTCGATATTCAGAAGGTGTAGTGGCGCCGATACACTGTATCTCGCCGCGCGAAAGAGCCGGTTTGAGAATGTTTGCGGCGTCCAGAGTGCCCTCGGCAGATCCGGCCCCGACGAGCGTGTGGATCTCGTCGATGAAAACGATGTTCTCAGAATTTTCACGAAGCTCGGTGATGATCTTCTTCAAACGCTCTTCAAATTGGCCGCGGTATTTAGTTCCCGCAACTATCGACGAAAGGTCGAGCGACAGCACGCGTTTGTTTTCGAGGAATGACGGTACACTGCGGTCCACGATGCGTTGAGCAAGGCCCTCGATGATCGCGGTCTTGCCGACGCCAGCCTCACCGATAAGCACCGGATTGTTCTTGGTGCGGCGGCAAAGTATCTCGATCAGTCTCTCTATCTCGGTGTCGCGGCCGACAAGCGGGTCGAGCTTGCCATCAGCGGCTTCGCCGGTCAGGTCGCGCGTAAATTCGTTTAGGCCGGGGGTCTTATTATCGTCTTTCGTTTTTGTGAAGATACGTGTTGAAC
>JACDAK010000170.1 GCA_013695495.1 Blastocatellia bacterium
CACCGGCCTTCGCATTCTTAATTGCGCCGGACACGTCATCTCTGGAAATATGCCTTCCGCGAATGTCATTTAGTCCGCCGTCATTTGTCTCCGCGACGAGGGGATTTATCGAACGGACGTTCTCATTGCCCGGCAGGGCGAGCATGTAGTCGATCAGGAAATCGGCCGTCTTCGGGACGGAAAGCGTCGAGGTAAGCAGGATCGGGGTCTCGATCTCGCCGAGTTCATTTACCTGCGTCGAGCCGGCGAGTTTGCCGAAGCCATTGCCGACGAAGACCGCGCCCGGCACCTTTTCGCGGAACAGATTGCCGTTGTGGGGCAGAATGGCGGTGACGCCGGTGCGGATATTCGCGCCGCGAATGAGCGTGGTTTGACCGACGAGAACGCCGGGGACGTCGGTTATGGCGTTATGTGCGCCAGGGGCGAGGATGCCGATCGTGACCCCGAGGTCGCGTGCTCGCGCGCGTTTATCTTGTGCCATAACAGTAATGTTAATAGCGAAAGTGAGAACCAAGCAGACGGATGTGAGTAGGCGGGTCATAGTTTTCGCTAATTATTCGCGGCGGGTGCGGGCAGCGGTTTTCGCGGCATACGTTCGTCGCGCATCGCGGTTTGATAAGCGATAGCGGCGACAATGACGGCGTTGATCTTCAAGTCTTCTTCTATCACCGACTCGAGCAGATCCAGATTTGTGTGATGAACCCGCGAACTGTAATCGAGCGGGTCCTGAATGAACTGAAAACCGGGAAGCCCGACTGCGTCGAATGCCATATGATCGGATCCGCCAGTGTTCAGCGTGGTGATCGTGTTGGCGTTGAGATGAGCGAACGGTTCCAGGAATTGACGGAATATTCCGCGTGACGCTTCATTCCCCTGAAGGTAGATGCCGCGGATGCGGCCGGCACCGTTGTCAAGATTGTAATAGGCGGACAGCTTTGCGTGATCGGGCTTTAGCTGAATCGTCATCGGGTCGCCGAAATGCTTTTTGACATAACCGATCGAGCCATAATAATCCTGCTCTTCGCCGTCCCAAAGTGCTATGCGGATGGTGCGGCGAGGCTTTACTCCGATGGCTTTAAGGATACGAAGAGCTTCGACCATGACCATACACGAAGCCGCATTGTCGGCGGCTCCTGTGCCGGAGTGCCAGGAGTCGAAGTGGCCGCCGAGGAGGACAACCTCGTCACGGAGGCGAGGGTCGATTCCGCGGATTTCGCCGACGATATTAGAGCCGGTGCCGTCCGGGTCAGTGCGGACCTGAAGACTGAGATCGACCTTAACCGGAATCTTTCGCTGGATGAGGCGCTGCATTCGCGCATATTGTTCGCGGGCTACTACGAAAGTTGGCGGATTAATGTCGAGGTCGGGAAAGTAGGACCCGGCGACGGTGAGCACGCCGTGCGGGCGGCTGCTAGGCTGAAGGAGTGCGAGAACGCCTTCGTCTTTGAAGAACTTTGTGACCTCGCGGCCGCGGGCGAGTGCGGCGAGCCAGTCGCGTTCTTCGTCTTGATAGTTGGTGGTGCCTTCGCCGGTGGCAGGCCTTGTCGGGTCAGATGCGGCGGCCATTTGCGCGAGTTCTTCAGCGGAATAGCGCGTGAACGGATCGGCGGCACGGGTTTGCGGAGTGGTGAACGCGACGGAGCCATTCATCACGATCTTGCCCTTCAACTTACCGCGGTAATTCGCGAAATCAGCATTGGAACGGATGGTGACGTGCAAAGGCTCGCCTGAAATCGTGCCGTTGATCGGCGGCGACCACGCAAGCGGATGGGCGACAAGCCGTTCATATGTCGGCGCAGTCATCTCGGCGGAGAAGCGTTCGAGATTCCAACCGATACCCCATGTGCCCCACGGTTCGAGGTTGACGTTCTCAAGCCCCATCGCCTTCATTCTTTCGACGGTCCACGCCTTGGCGTTCTTAAGATTCTGCGAATTGGTCAGGCGGCTGCCAAAGACATCGACGAGGTATGAAGTATTCTCCATCACCTGCGAGTTGAGCATTCCCTCGTGCTTGATCTTTGCGAGAGTCGCGTCGTCGATGCGGTCTTGCGCGGAAGCCAGACCGGAGAACGGAATTACGAGGAGAAGAAATAAGACAGTAAATTTCTTTAAGGTCGTTTGCATAAATTACATTTATACTTTTGCGTAGGTGAGGCCGGTTTGGCCTTGGTATTTGCCACCGCGGTCGCTATACGAGACCGCGCAGTCTTCATCAGACTCGAAGAAAAGGATCTGGCCGATGCCCTCATTCACATAAACGCGGAGCGGCAGATTTGCAAGATTCGCGATCTCAACGACGAGCCGCCCCGTCCATCCGGCCTCTAGCGGAGTCGTGTTCACCAACAACCCCGCGCGGGCGTAAGTGGATTTGCCGAGCGCGATACCCGTAACATTTCGCGGCATTTTGAAGGTTTCTACGGTTACTCCTAGCCCATAATGATGCGGGGGAAGGAGGTAGTAGCGAGCTCGATCATCAGACGTATGCAGTTGCGGCTCGATCAGCGAAAACTGATCATCAAATCGCTTGGGGTCGATCTCTTTCGCATGGACCGATGAAAAGATGCGAAAACCATCGTCGGCTAGACGCATGTCATAACCGTAGCTCGATGCTCCCGCCGAGATGATCCGCACGCCGTTCTGTTCGCGAACGAGTTCAGGGAGAAACGGCGAGATCATAGCTTGTTCCTCCGCCATTTTGCGCAGCCAGATATCGGATTTGATGGTCATAGAATTCCTGCCGAGCAGCAAAAAGGTGATAAGAAATTAACTTATCACCTATCGTTGGAAAATCAAGTCCGAGTTTTTAGCCGGGCCGTCCGCTCTCATGGATAGTGAGCATGCCGTCGCCGACGGTGAATTTTAGGGGGATCACACCAGTTCCCGATTTTGCGACGATCGAGCGTTCGGTGAACTCAGCCTTGCGGACGCGCGGCGTGAATCCAGTGAAGCCGTTCTCGATGGAGCCCGTGCGAAGGATGGTCGCGTCGAATTCGGCGTTGAGTCCGGCGGGAAGTGTTAGGTTCAATGTGCCTTTTGCCATCTGGACGTCGGCGTAGCGGCCGCGCCAGCTATGGGTGGGAATTGAGATATTAACACTGCCGGAACCGAAGGTGGCATTGATGCCGCCGCCGACGAGGGCGATGTCGGCATTGGTTTCGAGATAGTTAATGGTCATCGTGCCCTCGACGCCTGAGATATTAAGGTCGCCGCTGCCGCCGTCGATACGGAGATCGGTGTAGCGTGGAACTTTGATCACATAATCGATGCGGGTCGCTGCTGTCAAAAGGTTCTTCGGAAACTTCTTGTCGACATTCTTGAGATATTTTTTGTCGTGCGTGCCGACGCTGATGATCCGGGTGGTGCCGAGACTTTCATCGAGCAGGAAGCCCGTCACCTTTGATAAAAGACCGATCTCGGTTTCGGTGGCTGCGTTTACCTCGATCTCGGCCGAGATCTCGATCTCGCGATTGGCCCAGCCTTCGATGCGGATCGAACCCTGGGGAGCTCCGACGACTTTCAGTGTTCCGCCCACGCCGAAAGGGAAGCGGTCATTCTTGAATGTTGTGCGTTTGATCGCCGGTGATGACTGAGCCACGGCGGAAATTGAGAGCGAGACGACGAATAGAAGAAGCAGAAGAAGGTGTGATCTTTTCATTTGTTTTTGCGGGGGCAGGGAGGAGGAAGCTATCTTTAATCTTACGGGTTCGTGTGGCGTGAACGCAAGGGTTTTATTCTCAGCGGCTGATGAACGTAATATTGCCACGCTGATTGGTGACGGTTAGAGTGGATGCACCATCGCCAAAACGGCCGACGACCCGGCGGCCATCACCCGTGTAGTTGAGGTTCGAATTAGCGAATGAGCCGAGAGCGATATTGCGAGTCGACGGGGCTGTTGCAACAAGCCGAAATGAAGAGCTGAAAGGGATTCGAAGGCTGATATTGCCGCGCATTGAAATGAAGCGGTAGGTTCCGCCCGGGGCGATCTCGCCATCGAAAAAGATGTCGCCAATGCCGTTTTGCGCGTGAACGGAGCCCGCCATGATGTTGGTGAGGGTGATATCGCCTTCGCTGGTGATCTGTGCACGGACGAGTCCGCCGCGGACATTAGAAACGATGAGATTGCCCATCAGGGTTTCAATGTCGACGTTCGATTCGAACGGAACCTTGATAGAGAAGTTGACGTTGCCGATGTCGGAGCGGCCTTGGTTGTCCTTTACGAGATTGATATAGATAGTGCCCTGAACATCTTTGGGATCGATGTTAGCGGCGGGTGTTTCGAGATAGGCGGAAACGTGAACTTCGTTACGGTTCCAACCCTCGACGGTGACCGTGCCGGAGCGGTTTGTCAGCTGGATGCGGACGTTGTTTCCGGCGGGGAACGTTTTAGAATATCGACGCTGAGCGTGAGCGTCCGGGACAGTGAGCGCAAAGAAAAAAACTACGCTCATCAAAAGCAGAATCGTAGTTTTCTTGCTCGCCTGCCGGCGAAGTTGAAATTTCAAACGTCGATGCATTTTCAAATTAAAGCTCGGAGAACTGCCGGAGGAGATTCATTTTCTCGCTTAAGGCAGCGTCGAGCATTTCACCCGAGAGTTCGTCCTCCGGGTCTTTCTGCAAAATTAGTGTGTATTCGCCAACCACCTGGTCGATCTCATTCAGGTTGCGATCAAACGCGGTGCGCATTTGTTCATTCCATTGCACACGCTTTTGCCGGACGCGCCGGTCCCAATACTGGATCGCTGCCTCGTGTTCCTGAATTCGGCGTTGACGCGCTTCCATCGGTGATTCGACGAGTCCGACGCGGCTGAGAATGCGAGTGGCGATGGTGATGCGAGGTTCGCCGCTGCCCATGAT
>JACDAK010000175.1 GCA_013695495.1 Blastocatellia bacterium
CCAGCGAATCTTGGTCACAGTGCGGTACTTGGTTTGGCCGTTCTGCACATAGCTTTCGGTCACCTGGTAGTTCTCGCCCCGTTGGCCGGTGTAGTCGCTGCCGGTTGCCGCATCGTACGTCCAGTACGGAATGTAGATGCTTACGAGCTTATCAGCATCGGCAAGGTGCTTGAGTTTGGACGGAGCGAACCAAAGGGAGCCCAGCCACCGGTTGAAATGAACAACGGCATCGCGTTGAGTTACAAGGAACGGGAGTACGCCGTTTGGGGCGAGGATGGGGTCCGCGGCCTTTGGTTGGGCGACGATCCTGTTACCGCAAAAGGCGCAGACGGCAGCAGTTTCGGGTGGGGTGAAATTGACCACGGCACCACACGAAGAGCATTGAACCTGCATTGCCTCGACCGCCATGGGGGTAAGGCTGCGCGTGCCTGCGGAGATGAATTCTTCGTATGACCTTTCTTCGACCGTGCCGGTGAACGAGACGGCCTGAACGTGGCCACAGTATTGACAATGAAGTCCGCCGGCTGCGGCATCGAAGCCCATGTCGGCTCCGCAATTCTCACATTGAAAGCGGCTTACCTTTTGGTTATCGATAGTGGGTCGATCTTGCATAGCGATCAGACATCGGATCGGTAGACGGTGGGGTCGATCTCGCTGAATATGTTGTCGCGAGATTCGATCTCAGAAAGCAAGGCGTTATCGACGTTTCCTGATTCGAGCATCTTCGCTATAAGGTCGAATCGGTGGATGTGCGAGCGGAAACGCCGCGAGGAGTATTCGACGGTCGTGCCCTGATAGATCTGGAATGCCCAGTCAGAGGATTGTGCGAGCAGAAGTTCGCGGGCCATTTGTTTGAGAAGCCGAGAGCCCTCGCCTGCGTGATCGTTCGGCGGGACGAAGCGGTCGGCGAGGGCCGTCATGCGGCGTTCGGCGTCGTGCTGATAGGGATACATCCACGAATTTTGTTCGTTGAGCCACACTTTGTAATAACCGTTCTCGCCCCAGGAAGATGCTGTCGGCTGCTGAACCTGGATGGGGACCCCCGAATCGAGGAAGTCCCCGGGGGTGACCGCGGCGATCTCATTCTGGTCCCAGTGAAGCTTTCGGAAGAGGAAGTCGATGAATTGGGGGCCCTCGAACCACCAGTGGCCGAAAAGCTCGGCGTCGTAGGGTGAAATAACGAGCGGCGTTTGGCCGCCAAATGTATTGCAAAGCTCGTACGCTTGTTTGATCCGTTCGCTCACGAAGTGCGAAGCGTTTTCGGCTGCCTTTTCACGGGCGAGTTGCGGCAGGTAGGGAAGCTTGTTCTGTTGAGGCACGTCGCGGCCGGTGATGCGGTGATACTTGAGGCCGAGATGCCGCCGGGTGCCGTCAGCGTGCAAATGCGGCTTCAGATATTCGTGCGGAAGATCCCAGCCGATGTCGCGATAAAATTCCCGATAGACATCGTTGCCGGGATATCCGACCTCCGCCGACCACACTTGGCGGCTGGTCTCAAGGTCGCGGGCGAAAACTGCCGTCCCGTTGGTGCAGAGAACGGGAGCGTGGACGCCAAACTTCGGCCGCGGGTCGCCGTAGAGTATTGCGTGGGTGTCGCTGATGAAGTATTCGATGCTTTGCTCTTTGAGCAGCTCCTCGATGCCGGGTTCGTATGCACATTCGGGCAGCCAAATGCCGCGGGGTTGGCGTCCGAAATGCTTTTTGTAATTAGCCACGGCGACCGCGATCTGAGCACGCCGGGATTCGTGCGTTGAGATCAGCGGGAGGAATCCGTGGGTTGCCCCGCACGTGATTATCTCGAGGACGCCGGCTTCCTGGAGGTCTTTGAACGTCGTGATGAGGTTTCGTTTGTAACGGTCGTTCCAGAGGTTGAGCGAGGATCTGAGGTCGCGAGCATACATCGCGGCTGCGTCGGTGAATTCTGCGGCCTCGTTGCGGGTACGGACGACTTCTTTTTCGGCGAGTTCGACGAGGTTTTCCAAGTGGCGCGTGTACCGTGATTGGAGAAGCGGGTCGGCGAGCATTTCGGATAGCGGCGGCGAAACGTTTATAGCCAAGCGTGGTGCTGCACCTGCTTCGTGCAGATTCTGGAAAATGAAAATGAGCGGGAGGTAGACCTCGGTAATTGCCTCAAAGAGCCAATCTTCTTCAAGAAATTCCGGATATTCGGGGTGCCTGACGAACGGCAGGTGGGCGTGAAGGACGAGGCTGAAATAACCTACGGGCATAGCGTCAGGGTCATTGATGTGTTATTTGAACAAGGGTGAGCGAACGGTACTGCCGGGCACCTGGCTGAACCGCAGTTTTCGCGGCGAATGCATAGAGCTGCTGCCGAGGAACGCGGGACCGAACTCTTCGCCTTCGAGATCTGAGGTGTCTACGTTGAATTCTTTTTTTGCGGCGGCGACCGCGGCCTCTTGATGCAACCGCGTAGGTTCTTCTTGCAGGATGGAGAAGAGCCGGGGGGTGATCTGAAATCGGATGTCCTCCAACGTTGCACCGGCGGCGAACGAAAACAGCGAGTGTCTGAGCTCGTTGGGGTTGATGCCTTCGAATCTTGATGGAGATAATTGGGTAAATTCGGCCATTGCGGTCACCGCAGTTTCGGTTGCCTGAGTGTGGTCATCACCCGCGACCGCGACGTCGAAGGCATCCTGT
>JACDAK010000232.1 GCA_013695495.1 Blastocatellia bacterium
TCCCGTTATTTCGGCGGTCGGACACGAAATGGATTTCACTATCGCAGACCTCGTGGCGGATGTGAGGGCTGCGACGCCTTCGGCCGCGGCTGAGTTGGTGGCGAAAGCGGAATCGGAGATATGCGAACGCATCGATGCACAGTTCGCAAGCCTGCGGCAATTGATGGAAAACAAGCTCCTGCGAGCCGAACGCGGGCTTGATCGGCTCGCGGCGGCTCCGGTGTTTGCGCGTTTTCCTGCGAGGCTGCGCGAAATGCGTTATGGACTGGATAGAATGGATTCGAGCGCGGCGGCAGCCGTTTTGCGGCGGTACGGTTCGAGTTCGGATCTGCTTCGCGAACTCATGCGGCGGCTTTCGCCGATTACGATGATGGCCAGCGTAAATCGAAACCAACGCCGGCTGGAGCTTTTGGGTCAAAGAACTGACGCTGCCGGGGCGGAAATGATCCGGCGAACGACGCAGCAGCTTGAAAATGCGATGGCGACACTCCATGCGATATCGCCGCTGAATGTACTTGAACGAGGATATTCAATAACTCAGACGCTCGACGGCGCGATACTGCGTGATGCGGAACAAAGCGCACCCGGCGACCGTTTGAAGATAAGGCTCGCACGTGGAAAGATAGAGGCAGAGGTTAAAGAGATAGAGGAATAATAAGGGGTTTTGAAGAGATTTTTGATAATTGCGGCGGCGGTGGTCGTTGTTCTGGTGATCGCGGCTTCGGCGGCGGGCTTTTTCTATTGGCGGCATCTGCAAACGACGCCGCAATATTCGCTCGCGGTTTTGATAGAGGCTGCGCGGGAAGACGATCAGGCGACGGTTGATCAATTAGTGGACAGCGACGCAGTGGTTGAGGGCTTCGTGCCGCAGATTACGGGCAAAGCGGTCGAATTATATGGCCGCGGGCTCCCGCCGGAGGCGATATCGCGTGCGGAGCGTGTTGCCGCGCCGCTGATGCCGGCAATAAAGGACCGGGCGCAGGCCGAATTGCCCCGATTGATACGCCGCGAGACCGAAAAGTTTGCGAATGTGCCTTTTGCCGCGATGGTCTTGGGTGCGGAACGCTACCTGGCGATCACGGAGAATGGCGATAACGCTACAATTCTCAGCAAATTGCCTCAGCATTCGTTCGAAGTGACGATGCGTAAGAACGGAACGCGTTGGCAGGTGGTCGGCGTACGTGACGACGAGCTTTCATTGCAGATAGCACGGACCATCGGTCAACAAATGTTAGCCATCGCGTCCGGCAAAGCACCCGCCGACGGCTCCGCCCCGATCTCCATCGGTGAATTGCAGGAACTTATCGACGAGGCGGGGGAGATATTTAAGTAGAGCAAGCTCACCGAAAAGTTGTGCGATAATGTTGCTATGACCGAACACGTCGAAAGAATCACGATCAATCCGGAACAGTGCGGCGGCCGGCCGTGCATACGGGGCATGCGGATCCGTGTCATTGATGTACTGGATCTGTTTGCTGCGGGACTCACGGCTGACGAGATTCTGAAAGAACTTCCCGATCTTGAACGGGAAGACATTGTTGCGTGGCTGCAGTCCGCCGCTCGAAAGCTGGATCATCCAATGCTGCCGCTTGCCGCATGATAATTTGGACAGACGCCCAACTTTCACCGGCGATTGCCGAATGACTGGATCTCTCGACAGGGATCGAGCCAACGTCGGTCCGCGACCTCGATCTTCTTCAAGCGTTGGACATGGAGATCTTCACCGCAGCACGGGAGGCAGATGCTATCGTGATGACGAAGGATCGCGATTTCGTGGACTGCAGGATAAACACGGGCCGCCGGCTAAAGTGAATTTGGTTGACTTGTGGTAACACCTCGAACGCGAGACTGCGATCAATTCTTTCCGGAAAGCTCGATGTGATGATGGAGATGTTGAAGACGGAAGATTTGATCGAGATTTATTAGTGGCGTTAGTTTATGAAACAGACATTCGAATCGTCGTTGGACGAGCTTGAGAAGATCGTTAAGAGGCTTGAAGAGGGCGATATGGCGCTTGAGGAAAGCCTGGAGATGTTTGAGCGTGGCGTAAAGCTTTCGCGGGATTGCCGCGAGCGTCTGACGAGCGCCGAACGGCGTATAGAAGTGTTGATAAAAGACGCCGACGGTGAGATCGGCGTCCAACCTGTGATGCTAGAGCCTGTTAACTAAGGCTTTTTAGCTTCGGGCTCTTGCGGCCGTGATCGCGGGCGGCTGAGGATGTCGCAAGCCTGATATGCCCCGCTTGGATCGATCGCCGAACGCCCTACTTCGACGTGCTGGATCTTTCCTTCCTTATCGACGACGAACGTCGCGCGTGTTCCGTAACCCGATTCTTCATTATAGATGCCGTAAGCCTTCGTCACTTCGCGTTTCCAGTCGCTGAGAAGGGGGAATTCTACCCCCAACTGGGTCCCGAACTCTCGATTGGCAGCAAAACTGTCCATCGAAATACCTAGAATCTGTGTCTCTGTTTCGTTAAATTTTGCGATATCAGACTGATACGCTTTGAGTTCCTGCGCTCAGCCGCCGGTGAAGGCTAGCACGTAGAAGGCGAGCACAACATTCTTTTTACCGCGAAAGTCGCTGAGCTTTACGGGCTTGCCGCCGGTGTCGTTGAGCTCAAAATCCGGAGCCGTATCGCCTATTTTGAGGTGGGTTGTGGGTGCGGTCGGTGTTTGGGCCGCCGCCGCCAATGTGAGCAGCGACAAAAGGAATGTCGCAAGCGTTAGTTTTTTGATCATATTACCTCGCTAGAATTGGAAAAGGGCCTTCACTCTTGTGTTGCTAAAAGATAGCACATTCGAGTGAAGGCCCTAAGTCATTTTCCCAGGCTTGGTCGAAACTATTCGCGTGAGCTGAATATGGTAAGTATGTACCAGAACAGCAGGGCGATGCCGGCGAATAGCGTGAGCGACGCCGCGACGTATTGTTTCGGGTTGTATTGGTGCAATACTTGCGACGTGTTGAAGAGAATCGCCGTGCCCGCAAACGCGACCATCGCAAATGCGAATATGCTGCCCAGCGAGAAGCCGAAGATCGCACTTGATACGATGAAGCCGAGAGCGGCGAAACCGCCGATGGCTACGATCGGGCCAAGGAACGAGAAGTCCGAACGCGTGATGAACACTGTCGCGGTCAAGCCGAGGAACAATCCTAGCGTAGTGATGCCGGCCTTGATCAGAACCGATCCGTCATCGGAGTAGTATGTCGCCATGAAGATGAGCGGAACAAAGATGACGGCATAGGCGAGGATAAAGATCCCGAGACCCATGTACTGGGTGATCGGGGAGGTTTCGGACAACGCCCAGCGGTTCGCCAAATATGACACGCCCATGAAAAGGCCGAGCACGAGCAGCCAACCCATGCTGCCGCCGCTGAAGATGACGTTCGCGATCATGTAAGCCGCGCCCGACATGAACAGAAAGGCTTCGACGGCGATGAAGGCTAGAATTGCCGCCGCCAAAAGCATATATGTTTTGCGGATGAACTGCGCCCGCTCCGCGGGAAGTGCATTTGCCGCCGTGGTGCCGAAAGATGTGCTGAATTCGTTCATAGTATTTTCTGAATATTAGAGTGAAAAATCGGGCCAAAGTTTGCCTGAATCAGACTTTAACTAGATTATAGCCGATTTTCGCGCTGCGGGAAATATATTGAAGTGAAAACAGCGTGGTTTTCCAACAATTTCGGTGGGAAAGCTAGAAGTCGTAGCGCAGCACTATCTCGTGTTCATCCACTCGCGGGCGGGATGGCGGACTTCGGGCGGCTCGGCAGCAAAGGCGATCTTTTCTTCGGCTTCGACGAGCTCAGTTTCGTCGGGAGTAAGTTCAGGCTGAGCATGAC
>JACDAK010000235.1 GCA_013695495.1 Blastocatellia bacterium
CGTGCCGATCGCGAATGAATCAAGCCGCACCCTTGCCGACGCCATAATGAAATTGGTCAACGCGAACGGGGTTATTATCGACGCCCGCACCAGAAAGATGATAACCGTTGTCCGCCGCCAACTCCGCTTCGCCAGTTCCTTGTAGATCGCGTCGGCCTTCGGGTGCTTTCCTGCAACATCGGGAAGTTTGTCACCCATGATGCGCGAGTGGATGAGGAAAGAAATGACGGCCGATCCGAGAACCCCGGCCATCAGCACCGCAAACCCCGCATAGAGCCCAAACGCCCAGCCGCCGACTATTCCAATAACGTTCGTCGGCAAGAGCGCCAACCCGCAAAGCACGAGCACGCCCAACAGATAAAGAGGCATGCCGATCTCAGAATTAGCACGCAGCCAGTTGCTCAACGGATAAGCGACAGTGAGCAACACCGCGGCACCCGCCATCGGCAGAAACACTGTGACGAGCGCTATCGGCGTCAGCTTTCCCAGCTCTTGCAAACGCTCTCTTATGGTTTCGAAATACGTCCTAAGCTTCATCAGGCTTTGAGCAGCTGCCGCCGCAGATAGTCCAACGCGGCCGAACTTGCCCGCCACCTTATCAAATACCTGTCACCGGGTAGCAGAAGTTTAAAGCTCCGAACGCCGCGTTCGCCCGCGTACCCGATCCAAACCGTGCCCACCGGCTTTTCTTCGCTTCCGCCCCCGGGGCCTGCGATGCCGGTTATCGATACCGCATGATCGCTAGCGGTTCGTTCGCGCATACCCCGAGCCATCGCTTCCGCAGCTTCGCCGCTCACGGCACCGTGCCGCTCAAGCGTCCCCGGCGACAGATTAAGGGTGCGCATCTTTGCTTCGTTCGCATACGTCACCGCCCCCTCCAAAAAATAAGCTGACGAACCCGGCACCTCCGTGATCCGTCTGGCAACCATCCCGCCGGTGCAGCTTTCGGCGAGCGAGAGGGTTTCACTACGCGAGCGCAGGAGTTTTCCCAAGACCTCTTCCAGCGATTCGCCTTGCGTTGAAAAGACGGCCGGTCCGAGGGCAGCGGCGATCTTGCCGGCGGCGTTCTCAAGAATTGCGTCGGCTTTCTGCTCAGTTTCAGCACGCGCCGCAAGCCGCACCTCGACCTCGCTTTTGTTGAAAAGGATCGAGGTCTCAAGCCCTTCGATCGAGCGATATATGTCAGCGATGGCGGCATCAACGGCTGATTCGCCCATCCCGGAGACTTTGATAATGCGACGCCGGGCGATCACGGCACCGGGCCTGTCCAAAAGGTGCGGGAAGACGTGGTCGTCGAACATCGGTTTCAGCTCACGGGGCGGTCCAGGCAGGATTACGATCGTCTTCCCATTCGACTCGAACAGCATGCCCACCGCCGAGCCATTCGGGTTAGGGAGAACACGCGAACCTTCAATGATAAAGGCTTGCCGTTTGTTTATCTCGGGCATTTCGCGGCCCCAGCGGCGAAAACGTTCACGCAGATCGGCTTCTATCTCGTCGCGATATTCCAACTCTCGATCGAGTGCCCTTGCTGCGACGCGACGCGTTATGTCGTCCTCGGTCGGCCCGAGCCCGCCGGTCATTACGACAACCTCGCAGCGCTTCAGTGCGTGTCGTATGGCTTCCTCGAGACGTGCCTCGTCGTCGCCGACCACCGTTTTGAGCATCACATCGATGCCGACGGCGTTAAGACGCTCGGTCAGCCACAGGCTGTTGGTGTCGATCTTGTCCGGGGTCAGCAATTCTGAACCGACCGCGATGATCTCGGCTGTCAGCATCGTTTAATCAGCGTAGATCTCGACGACCGGCCTGCCTTCGGCGTTAATGTAGGCCCGATACATCCCCTCCGAATTGAACGAAATTCCCATATTGCCGAACCGGTCGATCGCAATGATCCCGCCGTCGCCGCCAAGGTCCTGCAGCTTTTTATTAATGACCATGTCAGAAGCTTGCTGGATCGGCATCCCGCGATATTCCATCAGCGAACAGATATCCCGCGCGACCGTCAGCCGAATAAAGTACTCACCCCAACCGGTTGCCGAAACCGCACAGCTCGCGTTGTTCGCATATGTACCCGCGCCGATGATCGGGACATCGCCGACGCGTCCGAAGCGTTTATTGGTCATACCGCCCGTCGATGTTCCTGCCGAGATATTTCCCTCTTTATCAAGAGCGACCGCACCCACGGTACCGAACCGGTTCTCCGGCTTGCCGTCCTCAATCGTATTTCCCTGCTCCTTCTCGCGTTTGAGAATACGCTGAAGGCCGTCCCAGCGATCCTGTGTCCAAAAATACTTCTCGTCGACGATCTCAAGCTTTTGCTCGGCAGCAAATTTCTCGGCGCCATCACCGATCATCATCACGTGCTCCGATTTCTCCATCACGGCGCGAGCAAGCGAGATCGGATTCCTCACCCGCCGCAGCCCCGCGACCGCACCGGCGTTCTGCGTCTTACCGTCCATTATCGAAGCGTCCAGCTCGTTCTTGCCTTCGCTGGTGAACACCGCCCCCTTCCCGGCGTTGAACAGCGGCGAATCTTCCATTATTCTGATCGCCGATTCGATCGCGTCGAGCCCCGAACGGCCCGCCTGCAATGCCTTGTAACCGGCCATAACAGCCTCTTCGAGCTTTGCACGGTACTCCTTTTCGCGTTCGGGCGAGAGCGACCCTCGGCGGATAACGCCAGCACCGCCGTGGATCATAAACCCAAGCCGCGGATTCTGCGGGCCTTGTAGTTCCTTCATCTCACCAAAACTTGCCTTTTTTTGTCCGAGGGTGCCCAAAGGCATCACGACGAAGGCCGTTAGCAGAAACAAAGCGTAGATTTTTTTCATTGAAATTGCTCCGAGAATTTTTTCTTAGCTTAGCATAGATGGAGTTCAGTGCGATGGCAGCGCAATGCCAAGTTCCTGCAGCTTGGCGCGAAGCAGCCCGCCGCGTTCTAATTCCTCAGCTTCCAGCACCGCCCATGGCGAAATACCCGATGCCGGGTCGCGAACCATCGCGAGAAACACGTCCCATTTTACCCACGTGGTCTCAGCAACCTCATCAGGCGCAGGTGCGAGGTCGCCGTCAACAACACCAACATAAACGGGGCAGATCTCGTTCTCAACGATCCCGTTCAGCTCGGCGCGATATCGAAAATCCGGCAACGCCAGAACGATTCGCAGACTCTTCATACCGAGCTCATCCTTGACCCGCCGCCTCACCGCCGACTCAGTCGACTCATGCAGCATCGGATGCCCGCAACAAGAATTTGACCAAACACCGGGCCAGGTTTTTTTCGAATGTGCACGCTGCTGCAGAAGAAGCTCGCCTTGTTCATTGAACAAGAAAATGGAGAAAGCACGATGCAGAGCGGTTTCGCTGTGATGTGCTGCGAGCTTTCGTTCCGTGCCGATAGGGCGGTCGTCGTTATCAACATAAACCACGATGTCGTTGAACGCGTAAAAATTTGTGCGATAGATCAGCACTAGGGCTACAACTATTGCAACACCAATGCACGCCGCAATCCACAGCCCGCCGAAAAGCGCGATCATCGTCCAGAAAAGCACGATGGCAAGCGCACTGCTCGTCAGCTGAACCGGTACCGGCAGAAGCGGCCGGACGATAGACCCGAACCCCTCAATGAGGGCAAGTCCGATCGCACCCGTAAGAAGCCAGCCCGCGAAATTTGACATCGGCACACCGTAGAATACGCCACCCTCAGGGTACTGCCAGAAGTTGATATAAACGGCGCCGGGATCAAGTACGAGATCAAATAAGGTTAGCAAGAGCGTCCCTACAGCTATGCGTACTAGCACGTTAGACGCAAATTGCGCGGCGACTGCCCATGCTCCGATTGCCAACGGTGTCCACGCGAACGCTACCGTCCACGGAACGTAGCCAAAGAGTTTGAATCCAAGATGTTCCGAATAATCGAAATGGCCATAGGGGAAGCCAGTGATTATGGCTACTGTTTCGATAACAAGGGCGTAGATCCCGAGCACCGCGAACAGTCCGATGGCTGCACGAGTCCCAATCCAGTACGTCGTCGCCCAAAAAGCCGGGGCGGCAAATAGCAGCACGTTGAACGCCGATACATAATGCGACCCCGGCGGCAACTCGACGTTGACCATAAAGAACGCGGCTATGACCGATATTACGGCGATCGCTGCAAAGACATAAGCTTGTTTTCTGAGGTCGTTCACTAAGCTATACTCGTCCAAATGCCGCAGTTACCGTTTCTCATTGCCATCAGCCGTCCCCGGTTTTGGATCTACTTGTTCGGCCCATTTTTGGTCGGGGCCGCTGCCGCCGCATCTGCGGTCACGGAGTTCTATTCGATCGAATTTGTTCTGTTCGCTATTTGCTTCTCTTTTCCCGCAAATCTGCTTGTTTATGGCATCAACGACATTTTTGATTACGAGACCGACAGGCTCAATCCGAAGAAAGCGGGTTATGAGCTACTGGTCACCCCCGACCGGCGAAAGGTGCTTTTCGCAGCGATCGCGTTGGTAAACGTGCCGTTTCTGATCGCCGCTTTCTACTTCTCAGCACTAGCTGGTGCCGTGATGCTCAGCTTTTGGTTCCTCTCGATCTTCTACTCCGCCCCGCCGATACGGGCGAAGGCGATACCGATCTTAGATTCTACGTTCAACTTCCTTTATATAATGCCGGGCGTTTTTGCATTCGTTCTTTTCAGCAACTCATTACCCGCTCTCGATCTAATCATCGCGGCCGGGCTGTGGACGATGGCGATGCACGCTTTCTCCGCCGTTCCCGATATCGAACCCGACCGTTCTGCAGGCGTAGCTACCATCGCAACTCTACTCGGCAGAAATAAAACGATCGTCTTCTGCCTCTCCCTCTACATTGCCGCGGCCGCACTCGCGTTTCCATACCTTGGACCGGTCGCACTCACGCTCGGGATAGCTTACGCAGCAATGATGTTCTTTGCACTGTTCCGCCGCAGCAGCAGTTCCCTGTTCAATATTTACCGCGCATTCCCGCTCGTCAACGCAGCCGCCGGATTTGTTCTATTCTGGGCCGCGGTCTACCTCAACCCCTTTCTATATAGATGAAAGCGGCTCGGCGGTCGTTATGCCGTGCACACGCTTATATACCAGCTCCGCGCTGATCAAACAGATCTGCGTTCCGATACCCGGATTCGTACCCGCTCCAACGTAAAATAAGTTCTCAACCTTTTTTGACACATTCTTTGGCCGAAAGATCGCCGTTTGCCAAAGGGTGTGCGCCAGACCCAGCGCTGTTCCCTTAAGGCTGTTGTAGTCTGTAGCGAAATCATCGACGGTATAGATCCGCCGATATTCGACCTTCTCTCGCAGGCCGGGAATTGCCATGTCCTTCTCGATCACTTCCAAAATACGGTCAGCGTACTGCTCCTTCGCTGCTTCGTCCATCTCAAGCCCCGAAGCGATCGGCACTAGAACGAACAGATTCTCTTTGCCCTCGGGGGCGACTTCGTCATCGGTCACGCTGGGTGCGCAGACGTACAGCGACGGCTCAAGCGGGAGTTTTGGATCCTTGTAAATGTCGTCGAAATTTTTCCGCCAATCTTGGCTGAAGAGCAGGTTATGATGAACGAGTTGCGGAAGCCGCTCGTTTACACCGAGATACATTATGAAGGCAGATGGCGCCATCGTCCGTTTGTTCCAGTATTTTTCCGAATAGGTCTGCCATTTCGCCTCGAGCATCCGCGTTTCGGTGAACCACATATCGGCGTTTGATATCACGATATCCGCCTCGATCCGCGTTCCATCCTGAAGCTCAACGCCCGTCGCCCGACCGCCTTCGACATTGATCTTGGCCACCGCTGAATTTGTTCGCAGTTCGGCACCGTTCTTTTCGGCGATGCCAGCCAGTGCTTTGATCAGCTCGTAAAAACCGCCGCGAGGATAAAAAACCCCCTGATTAAAATCCATATGCGACATCAGGTTATAGAGCGCCGGTGCTTCATACGGCGAAGTGCCGAGAAACACCATCGTGTATTCCATCACCTGCTGCAGCTTTCGCGTTTTGAAAAACCGCGAAACAAAAGCGTGCATCTTCGAAAAGACCGAAAGCTTTTGCCCTTCCGTCATCACCCTTCGATTGAAAAAATCAAAAACCGTGTCGTAGTTCTTGTACATGAAATGCTGCGTCGCGACATCATATTGATACTCCGACTGTTTCAGATATTGCCGCAGCTTTCCGCCTGCCCCGGGCTCGATCGATTCGAATAGAGCAGCATCAGTCTCGATATCCGAAGTTATCTCAAGTTGTTGCGGATCGTTGCGGAAAAAGATGCGGTACGACGGGTCAAGCCGGATCAGGTCGAGGTGATCCTCGACCTTTTCGCCTACCAGCTCGAAATAGTGTTCGAACAGGTCGGGTGCCAAATACCACGACGGGCCCATGTCAAACCTGAACCCGTCTGCTTCGAAGATGTTCGCTCTGCCGCCAAGCGTCGCATTTTTCTCAAGCACGGTGACGTCGTAACCCTTTTTTGCGAAAAGGCCGGCCGTACCTAGCCCGCCGATGCCGGCGCCGATCACAACGACCTTTTTATTCATAGACCCCGGCGAGAGCTTTTAGCGAAAGCATTATTTTTTGCTGGCGATTGGTCCGCACCCGGCCGGCGAACACGTTATAGTTTGCCCGCTCGATCTCGGTGAGGATAGCTTTGTAAAGCACGTAAGAGATCTTGACGGCGAGGCGCCCGCGCCAATTCAGTAGCCGGATCCCCGGCAGAGCCTCGCGATACAACTCGCGGTTACGCTTTATCTGAAACTTCATGAATGCGACAAACCGATCATCGCGAATTTGATTGGCTATATCTTCGTTCGTCAGTCCAAATTTCCGCAGTTGATCCTGCGGCATATAGACGCGGCCGAGGTCGCGGTAGTCCTCTTCGATGTCGCGGAGAAAGTTGGTTAGCTGAAACGCGTAGCCAAGTTTTATCGCATAGGGAAAGGCGTCTTCCATCGAATAGCCGACGATCTTTGTCACCATTAGCCCGATGACGCCGGCGGATCCGTACATATACTCTTCAAGCTCAGCATAATTTTCGTATGTGAACTTTTCTTCATCCATGAACATCGATCGAAGAAACGCCTCACCGATCTCCGGCTCGATACCGTATCGCTTGAACGTTTTAACGATCGCATTCATCACCGGGTCCGACGAAGCTCCCGCCGCCATCGCGAGACGCCACTTCGTCCGCCATTCGTCAAGCTTTCTAATCGCCTCATCGTGATCACTGCAGTTTGGGTCATCGACGATCTCGTCCGGAATCCGAGCGAATGCATAAACCGCATAGATCGCGTCCCTCACCTCTTTCGGAAAGAACTGCGTTGCGAAATAAAAGCTTGTCCCGTAATGGCGTGTGATCTCGCGGCACTGTTCAAACCCTTCGGCTGCCGCTTTACCCGTGTTCGTTCGTTTTGAATCTAAAAGTCCGAGCATTATTCCCCCGCCTCGCGCAATGGGCTATCAGGACCGAATCCCGTTAACTTTACAAGTTCGCAGGGGGGCGTGACTCGGATTCAGCTTATACATCTATTGTACTTGTTCATTCAAAAAGTCTCTAACTTTTTTCATGTCGTCCCAGACGTCACGCTTTTTGTGAGGGTCGCGGAGAAGGTATGCAGGATGAAACGTCGGCATTACTTTGACGCCGAAATATTCGTGGAATTCGCCTCGCAGTTTGGAGATCGGGGTCTTGATCTGCAGCAGGTTATGAGCCGCCGTTGCACCGAGTACAACTATCACCCGCGGCTTTATCACATCTATCTCACGCAGCAAAAACGGCCGGCAAGCCGCCGTCTCTTCCGGCAGCGGTGCACGGTTGCCCGGAGGGCGGCACCGGTTGATGTTGCCGATGAACACATCGTCGCGCGTGAGCCCGATGCTCTCGATGATACGTGTCAAAAGCTGCCCCGCTCGCCCTATGAACGGCACGCCCTGTGCATCCTCATCAGCGCCCGGCGCCTCGCCCACGAACATAAGCTTTGCATTGAAGTTACCCGTACTGTGCACGATCTGCGTCCGCCCAGCATGCAGCGGACATCGAACGCAATCGCCGATCTCGGCCCGGATGGTCTCAATCGTATCGTCAGAAACGATCTGCACAGTTTCGGCAGCCGCATCGGCCAAAGGCGCTGTTGTATCTCGCATTTCTGTTATTTGCGCAGCCTCACTCCGCAACGGCGCCGCCGGCCGCTTTTTCGAAAGAGAGGGTATCGACCCCAACCTCGAAGATCTTTTCTTCTCAGCCGCCCCGGCCGGCTTAGTCACCGCCCGCACAACATCGGTCGGAACCTCGCGAGCCACATCTTCCACCGCAGCCGGTGTCGCCGTCACCGTCACGTCGCGAGCTCCCTCTATAACGGGCAGATTGACGTCGACCACTTCGACACCAAGCTCATGCAAATAAATCACATGTTCGCGCACATCTACTATCAACTCCTGCAATCTTGTATTATCTATCAACTCCTGCAATCTTGTATTATCGATGCTCACCTCGCTACCTCATCCGAACAACCTCATCCAATATCCTATCAGCCAGTTCACGCTTCGACATTAGGGGGAGGTCGGTCTGTCCGCCGGTGCGAGAGATTATGGTGGCGATGTTGGTGTCGGTGTTAAAACCTGCGCCTTCGGCAGTGATGTCGTTGGCGACGACCATATCCAGCCCCTTTTTGCCCATCTTGATGCGGGCGTAGGCGACGACGTCGTTAGTTTCGGCGGCAAAGCCGAGCACAAGCTGGCCGTTCGACCGCCGCTTCGACACTTCCGACAAAATATCCGGCGTTTTCTTAAGTTCAAGCGTCAGCCGATCCTTGCCGTCTTTCTTGATCTTCGCATCGGCGGCCTCTGCCGGAGCGTAATCTGCCACAGCCGCCGCCCCCACGAAAACCGTCGCCCCGCCCAACTCCGCCATCACCACCTCGAACATCTCACGCGCCGAAACGCCATTCAATACCTTCACCCCGGCTGGCGGTTCCACCGACGTCACACCCGCCACCACCGTTACCTCAGCCCCTCTCGCCTCCGCCGCTTCTGCCAGCGCAAATCCCATCTTTCCCGACGAATGGTTCGATATAAACCGCACCGGATCGATCGCCTCCCGCGTCCCCCCAACCGTTATCAAAAACCGCTCCCCCGCCAGATCTCCCTTTGCCCCTTCTTCTTCGCGACTTAGCGTCTCAGCGGGAATCTCCCCTCCGCCCGTCACATCGCTTCCCTCCAACAACCCCAACGCCTGCCGCACAATATTCTCAACGTCCTCAAGCTTCCCCGTGCCGACCGTTTTACACGCCAATTCTCCTGCCACCGGCTCAACGAAATGCACCCCATCCGCACGTAGCCGCTCAATATTCCGCTGCGTCGCCGGCTGCTCCCACATCGTCGTATTCATCGCCGGTGCGATCATCACCGGTGCCGTACATGCCAGATATGTCGAAGAAAGAAAATCATCCGCCCCCCCATTCGCAAACTTCGCGATAATGTTCGCCGTCGCCGGCACGATC
>JACDAK010000275.1 GCA_013695495.1 Blastocatellia bacterium
ATGATGACCAAGCGGCCGTCGCGGCGAATCGCAAGCAGATCGATCTTGTCGGCAGCTGCCTTGAACTGGTTATATATCGGCGAAAGGATCAGGTTCGGATCGAGGAGCTTGATGTTCCTTTTCAGTATCGATTCCAGCCAAGCTTCGGGTGCGAGCCGGTAAATGTCATGACGCCTCTCGGCAGTACGGGAGTTGCGGTGCATACTAAGTTCTTGAAGAAGGCTTGAAAGGCCGGCAAGCGTTTCGGCGTTAAGCGGCGTGCGTTTCTTCTCGATGCCGAACCATGCCTTTTCTTGTCCCATCATCCGCCGCACGCGGGCAAACGCCAATCCTCTAAACCGCAGCGTCTCACCTTGTTTGGACAAGATAACGTCGATATCACCCGGAGCGGTGGTGATGATCCCGCGCGCGGTTTCACTGATCTCAAACGAGGCCGGGAGGACGAGTTTCTTCGGCTTTTCGCGCCATAGATCAGCCAAGGTCCATTGACGTAAAGAACGTGCGGAAGGCGGCGCGTCTTTTAATGAAAGCTCTACGATATTGATCGACGCGCGTGCAGAGTGCGTGAGCATCGCCAAAAGTTTCTGCAGATTCCGCGCCTGCCGCTTTTCGGCAGCGATCCAGACGTCACTGATCGGCTCCTTTTTTCGGACCCTTAGCTTATCGAGCCAGTTCATCGCGGTGGCAAGCAGGGTTTCGTGCGATGCGGTGGCGGTCACATCGGCGAGCACGGCTCGATGAGTGCAGTCGGCACCGAGAACGATGATCTGGGCAAAGCGTGCATTATCGCGGCTGAGCGCGACGCGGATGACCTTGAGGCCTTCAAAACTGTTGGACAATGCGGCTGCGATCTCATTGGCTTTCACCAAACGCGCCAGCTCAATGTCGGCGCTGAGTTCGGCAGCCGAGGTGCGCGGAACGAGTCTAATGGTTTCAGCATTGCGGCCGAATTCGCCGGCGACTTCGAGCACAAGTTGGCCGTCATCCTCAGTCATCGAACGAACGCCGTACACGGAAAATCCGGAGTCGCCGACAAATCCGAACCGCGTGCGTCCGTTGCCCTGCTCGACCTCGATCTCGTCGCGTCGGAGGGGGATGGAGCGGCCTGATTCGCGCACGGCCAGCCACTCAAAATGCGAATCGAGCGTTTCGCAAAACTGCTCATGATCTACCATTTATAGTTTCGGTCGAAGAACTCCATCATCGCTTCTGACCAATCGGAATAGCCCTGTTCAGAGGGGTGAATGCCGTCGGCGAAAAAGCCTTCGACCTTCAGGTTTCGCGGCTGATGGTAATAGAAAACGCGTTCCATCGTGCGGGTGAGATCCTTGATGTTCTCGTCGTGCATTTTGGAGAGTTCCCAGAGGATGAATTTGATCGGATGCGGGATCGCCGGCGATACTTTTATCATCGGGCAATTGGCAAGAAACATTGTGGCGGCCGGGTGTTTATCTCTCAAGATGCTGAGCAACTCAGTCATGTCGCGCCTCCACTTGTAAGGGCTTGAGAGTTTCAGCACGTCATTGCCGCCGAGCCCGACCAGAATGTAATCGAAGTGCCGCTTTGGCATCTGCGGCAAAAGCTCGTCGATCGCCCGCCGTGCTGTCACTCCATTCTTTCCGACGACGTGCCACTCGACAGGCGCCTCAATGCGACGGCTAAGGCGTCGGGCGAATTGGCCCGCCAGCGCTTGATCGTGGGTCCGCGCTCCAAGCCCCGCTACCGTGGATTCGCCGATAACGAAAAGGCTCGCTGGGTCGTTGCCGTCGCCCGTTCGCCCGCTGCTTTCGCCGCCTGCACCGGGAAGTACGCCAATCTTCCGCCGCGTGATGCGGCCCTGTAGATAGAGAAAGGGCGCAAACGGCAATATCGCCGTTCCGCCAATCAGATATTTTGCCTGCCACCGCTTCAAACTCATCGTCAAAAAATGCCTTATGATAAACTTCAAACACTCGAATGCGTTTGTCAAATCCCGCCAAATTTTTCCCGGTTTGTCTGCTAATCGTGTTGGTCCAACTCGGTTGCGGGTGGTTCGAGCCGGCACAGAACACATCAGCGCCATCACCGGTTTTGCCGCCGCGCGATACGCCTTTCTCAAGCCGCGAGCCGGAGAACTATTCAGCAACGATAGTCGTCTCGACAGAAGGGACGGAGACGCGATATTTCATAGCCCGCGCCGGCGTGAAACGGCGGACTGATTTCAATTTCGAACAGGACGGGCATACTTCATTCGTCGTAGCGGAGCAGAGGTTATTGATGGCACACGGCCAAAAGATCTATGCTGAGCGGCCGGCGGGCGAGGCCGGTGGGGGGATCGAAGAAAATGAACTGTCTCTTACTCGTTTGTTGTTGGCGGAGCGCACTTACACCAACTTTGAACTCGTTGGGTCCGAGAACGGATTGACGAGCTATCGCGCCAGCCTCGCACCCGATCAGCCGGGCGAGATAATCGTGTATGTTGATGAAAAGTTGGGAATGCCTGTCAAGCAAGAGATGTACGACGTGGAGAACGGTGAACGGCGGCTTCGCTTTAGCGTGGAGTTGCGAGACATCGCTTTGGAAGTAGATGAGGCACTCTTCGGCGTGCCCGCGGGTTATCGAAAGGTGACCTCCGACGAATTCTACCGGATCACGAGAGCGGTGAACTAGAGAATGGAACAGATCCGGAAATTTGCCGTGTATTTCAGGCCTTACCGTTTACAGATCGTGGGCGGGATCCTCTGCATTCTCATTTCGCTTGCTTTCGGCCTGTTCGTCCCATTCCTGATCGGCATGGCGATCGACGATCTCGCGGCCGGCATCACTTGGGAAAAGATCGTTTATTATCCCGGGGTGATCTTGGCCTTTAACTTTGTCAGCGGCATCTTCCTTTTTTGGCAGCGAAGGCTGCTTATTAACGCGTCGCGTCATATCGAGTTTGATATGCGTCGCGATTTTTACGCCGCCCTCGTACACCAGCCGCTCGAATACTTCCAGAACACACGTGTCGGCGACCTGATGGCGCGGGCGACCAACGATCTCGGAGCAATCCGCCAGATCGTCGGTCCGATGATCCTCTACAGCTTTCAGGCAATATTCGCATTGGCGATCGTTTTGCCGATCTTACTGAATATTTCAGTTAAGCTGACGCTGCTGCTGCTCATTCCGATGCCGCTGGTCTCACTTACGGTGAAGTATCTCGGTGAACAGATACACGTTCGCTTTGAAAAGATCCAGGCCTTCTTTTCCGACATCACCGCGCGGGCGCAGGAGAACATCACGGGCGTGCGCGTCGTTCGGGCATACGCACAAGAAGAGTCGGAAATCGTAGAGTTTGAAAAGCTCAATCGGGAATACGCGGATCAGAACCTGCGGCTCGTAAAATTTTCGGCGGCAATGCGGCCGCTGTTGTTTTTTTTCATCGGCCTGGGATTTGTGATAATCGTCGCGGTCGGTATACCGATGGCCGTTCGCGGCGAGATAACGGCGGGCGACTTCACGGCTTTCATTCTTTATCTTCAGCGGATGATCTGGTACCTGATCGCGCTGGGCTACGTGGTAAATCTTTATCAGCGGGGAACGGCTTCGCTCAAACGATTTAACGAAGTTCTCGAGGCGGAGCCCGCCATCGACGACGAAGAAGATGCCGAAGCCATGCCGGAGATTCGCGGAGCGATAGAGTTTCGCGGTTTGACCTATAGATACGATGGCAACCCCGTGCTTCGCGACATCGATCTTAATATCGAAGCCGGTGAAACTGTTGCGTTTGTCGGCCGAACCGGAAGCGGAAAGTCGACGCTGATGCAGATGATTCCCCGGCTGCTTGATGCCCCCGAAGGTACCGTGCTGGTCGACGGGGTCCCCGTTCGCCGTTATCCCCTGGAGCAGCTTAGGCGGGCGATCGGCGTTGTTCCGCAGGAGACGTTTCTGTTTAGTGATTCGCTTGCGCGCAATATCGCATTCGGGGTTGACGGGCCCGGGCAGAGTAACGGAAGCGGCGCGAACGGTTCAATTACGATCGAGATTGCGGCAGAGATCGCCGGATTGGCCGAGGATGTAAAAGATTTTCCGAATGGCTATGATCAGCTTGTGGGCGAGCGGGGGATAACGCTTTCCGGCGGGCAGAAACAGCGGACCGCGATCGCACGTGCGATAATGCGTGATCCCCGGATACTGATCCTTGACGACTCGCTGTCGGCGGTGGACACATATACGGAAGAAACGATCCTTCAAAATCTGCGAGAGATTCGCCGCGGACGCACGACGCTGATCGTGTCCCATCGCGTGTCGACAATAAAAGACGCCGACCTCATCTGCGTTCTTGACGGAGGTTGTATAATTGAACGCGGAACGCACGACGAACTGCTTCGGCACGAAGGTACTTACGCGGCACTTCACCAGCGGCAGCTACTCGAAGAGGAACTCGAGCACACCGAATAGCAACCTATGAGCACATCCGAGATCGACCACAAATACCGCACGCTGGCGACCATCTGGTTCATTCTGCTGTTGTCGCAGTTTATGTTTCTCGGCGTGGTCTTCGCAATAAAAGGCGAGGTCTTTCAGCCCGATCTTACGCAACCGCTGCTCGGATCTGAACCGGTGATCGTCGCCATGTTCGCCGTTCTCGCAGTAACAAATTTCTTCCTCTCATTCGTTTTCCGAAAGCGCTCGATCGACCAAGCCGTCGCCGAACAGAAGATCAGCTATGTGCAAACCGGCCTTGTTATCGGTTGCGCCCTTTGCGAATCTATCTCGATCCTCGGCGTAGTGCTGGCAGTCGTATTCTCTTACCCCTATTTCTACGCATGGTTCGCACTCGGAGTGATCGGGATCTTCCTTCACTTCCCTCGCCGCAAAGATCTACTTGCCGCAACATATCAACAGCGTTAAAATTTCTTTTCTTCGGAACCCTTTTCGGTTTATAATCGAAAACGCCAGAAACCCGAGAGTCAAACTAACAAAAATTCAATTGTTTTAACCCCCAGGAGATTTCCCTATGTCCTCTTTTCGCATTGTAGTCGTACTTTGTTTTCTAACCTTCGGCTCCGTCCTGATTCAAGCTCAATCGCTTTCAATCTCTGAGCAAGCCAGTCCCGCCAGCATCCGCCTGAATCGTTCGCGCGGACTCTTTATGCTTAGCGAAGTAAAAAAGGTCATAAAGCAATACTATTTTGACAAGAATTTTAGGGGCATCGACATCGACGCACGGTTCAAGGTCGCTGAGGAAAAGATCAAGCAAATGGATACCAACTCAGAGATCTTCCGTGTAATCGCTGCGGTCGTGCTCGAGCTCGAAGATTCACACACATACTTCCTCCCGCCGGGCCGCGCAAATCGGGTTTATTACGGGTTTGCAACCCAGTTCGTGGGACAAACCTGTTACATCGTTGATGTGTTAAAGGGAAGCGACGCCGAAAAGAAAGGACTGAAGGTCGGTGACATAGTTGTCGGAATTGATGATTTCAACGTCTCTCGCGATAAGAACTGGATGATGAACTATGTGTACCGCACCTTGGACCCCCGAGAGCAGGTAGCGATACATCTTCTCCAAAACGATGGTTCGGAGAAGACGGTTGTCATAGAGGCATCGTTCAAATCGACTGAAGAGCGCCGAAAGGAGGCCGAGAAGCGCCGAAAGGCGAAGCGCGAAGATCCGTATAAGTGTGTCCGCATCAACGCAGAAGTGATGGCGTGCCGTCTTGAGACCTTCGTGGTCGAACGGAGGTTCATCGATCGGATGATGGAGGAGGCGACAAGTGCCAAGAAGCTGATCCTCGACCTGCGCGGCAATGGCGGCGGGTATGTAAAGATGCATCAACATCTGGTTGGACATTTTTTTGACCGCGACGTTAAGGTCGGCACCTGGGTCACCCGACGGAAATCTTCGGACCGGATCGCTAAACCTCAGAAACGCAATGCGTTTAACGGGGAACTTATTGTCCTGACAGACAGCCACTCCGGGTCCGCCTCGGAAGTGTTCTCGCGGGTTATTCAGCTCGAAAAGCGCGGCAAGGTTGTCGGCGATGCAACCGCAGGAGCGGTGATGACCAGTATTTCGGCTGGCATGGTGAACTCGCGAGGAGTGCCGGGCTACGAGACCCTCTCATTCTTCGGCCTCAGCGTCACGATTGGCGACCTCATAATGTCCGACGGCAATCGGCTTGAAAAGGTAGGCGTCATTCCTGACCATCTCGTCGGTCCGAACCGAGCAGCTGTCCAAGGCGGTCACGATCCGGTGCTCGCATTTGCAGCCGAGCTTTTTGGGGCTAAGATCACCGCGGAACAAGCCGCAACATATAAATTCCTCAAGCGGTCCACTGAAGACGAGGAGGATGACGATAAAGCCGACGACGATTCGGATAACTAATAGTGGGCTGCAAAGTTTGTCGCCGCCGAAGTTAGCACACTTACGGCGGCGACTTTTGCCTGCGATTGTCAATCCACGTACCCAGCGGATAAACTCTTACTTATATGGCTGAAAGCTTGGCATTCACGGCGACTGCTGATCGAAGCGCGATCTACAACGAAATCGTGCCTCAGATCGAATCGCTGATCTCCGGCGAGACCGATCTGATCGCAAATCTGGCAAATGTCGCGGCCGTTTTGAAAGAGGCATTCGGCTTTTTCTGGGTCGGATTTTATCTCGCGAAAGGCGGCCAACTTGTGCTTGGGCCGTTTCAAGGGCCGCTCGCGTGCACGAGGATCAACTTCGGCGAAGGCGTTTGCGGATATGCATATGAAAAAGGCGAGACCGTGATCGTACCGGATGTGGACAAGTTTCCGGGGCACATCGCGTGCAGTTCGCTGAGCCGGTCTGAGATAGTTGTGCCATTACTGGACTCGGAAGGCGGCATCGCCGGTGTTCTCGATGTGGATAGCGACCGGCTCAATGATTTTTCAGAGACCGACGCCTGTGGCCTGGAAAAGATAGTTGCATCGATCAGGGTTCATATCTAATTTTCGTTTCACCCCCGTAACCGTTTAGCATCTTTCTAAGTTTCCGTTAGAATTGTCAGAAGAACGTTGCCTCAGCCCTGTGGAAGGCGAACGTTCATTTTTTATGAATCCCATCGAGTATCAAACCTGGCATTGGCTATTATTTTTCGGAGTGGTTCTGACCGCGCTGTTCGTTGACATCGGCATCGTCAATCGCAAATCGCATGTTCCGTCGCGGAAGGAGACGTTCGGCTGGGCGGCCGTGTGGGTATCGCTTGCACTCGCCTTCAACGTGTTCATGTGGTGGGAGTTCGGGTTTCAGCACGCGCAGCTTTTCTTCACCGGTTATCTTATCGAGCTTTCGCTTTCCGTAGATAACCTTTTCGTTTTCTTGCTGATCTTCAGCTACTTCAAGGTTCCGAAAGCATATCAGCATCGCGTGCTGTTTTGGGGGATCATGGGCGCGCTGGCGATGCGCATGATCATGATCTTCGCCGGTGCCGAGCTTGTCGAGCGATTTCACTGGATCATCTACGTTTTCGGCGCGTTCCTGCTATACACCGGACTCAAGATGTTCCGCGACACGGACGACAATTTCGATCCGACCGATAGCGGGATCGTTAGGCTCGCAACACGATATATTCGCATAACAAAGGAATATCACGGCGACAAGTTTTTCATTATGAAAGACGGCGTTAGGACCGGAACAATGCTGTTTCTGGTACTGATCGTCGTCGAATTTACCGACGTGATCTTCGCGGTGGATTCGATTCCGGCGATATTCGGGATAACGACGGACCGGTTCATTGTTTATACTTCAAACATCTTCGCAATACTCGGCTTGCGGACATTCTTTTTCGTTTTAGCGGATATTGCGGAACGTTTCCACTATTTAAAGATAGGGCTCGCGTTTATTTTAACGTTCATTGGCGTTAAGATGCTGTTACCGCTCGCCGCCGAGGGCGTGATCTATTTCACCGGACACGGCGGCGCATTGGGCGGATTTCTTCACCGGTATCTCGAACACGAATTCAAGGACGAGATCGTGAACATCTCGCTCGCGGTGGTTGTCAGCGCGATCGCCATCTCTATAATCATGTCAATGATAATACCGCCGAAAGAAAAATCTGAGATGGAGGAAACGATTGAGAAGATAGAATCTTAAAGGCGCCCCGCAGCAGTATAATGGCAGAGGAACGATTTCGTAAATATTACGTCGAGTGGTGGAAGATCAGGAAAAGCACGATCTGGGGCCTCGTGGCGCTCGTCGTTCTCTCGTCCGTATTGATCTTCGGCGGCTGGTGGGCGTTACGTAATGATTGGTTCGCGCCGCGCGACCCTTCAGAGGTTCCGCCGGGAGCTGCTCGCATCATCTCGTTCGAAGGCGACGTCCGCATCACTCGCGCTGCTACGCGCGAAACGATAATAGTTTCACGAGAAACATTTGCCGCGGCCGGCGACACTATACAAACGCAGACTGACGGTAAAGCGGTTCTGCAAATGGTAGACGGGTCCGAATACACGGTTCGGCCAAACAGCTCTGTGGTCATACGCGATAACTCTTCTTTATTTGGCGGCCAGAACATCAGGGTGGCGCTGGATGACGGTCAGCTAAACGTAAGAACGGAACAGCAGGGAGAAAATTCGCAAAATGTGGTCGAAATGCTTGATTCGCAAACGCGGCTGCGGCCGGAGACGGATGCGAGCTTTAACGCTGATCCGCGTTCGCGAGGCGGCGAGATCCGCATTAGCCGCGGCAGCGTTGAGACTACGGTTGGTGCTCAAAGCACCGTTATCACTGAAAACGAGTTTGCAGCACTTTCCGGCGGCAAGCTGGGTGCAAAGGAAAAACTTTTGACGCCGCCGCAGCTTACCGCCCCTGCCAATGCGTCGCAGCTAACAGACCCGGCAGGCGCAGGTGTTACGGTCACGTTCAATTGGCAGGACAGCAGCTCTATCGCCGTGCTCAACTACCATCTTCAGGTTTCCCGCTCGTCCTTTTTTGCGTCTGACGCGATACTTGTAGATCGCGGCGGTCTAACGTCGCGCGATTTCCGCTTGGCAGGAATGCAGCCGGGTACCTACTACTGGCGCCTCAAAAGCACTGCTCGATCGGGTCAGGCTAGCGATTGGAGCGAGCCGGGAAGGTTCAGCGTCGTGCGCGGCGAGTCGAGCGCGCTGATCGAGGTTACCGAATGGAACGTGGAACGCGTCGGCGGAACCGTTCATTTGGTGTCGGGGGTAACGCGGCCCGGCCTGCTCGTCCGCACCCAGGGCCGTGAGGTTTTCGCGGCGCGTGACGGTACATTTCGTCTGCAGGTATCGACGCCGCAAGCAGAGGTCGCACTGGAGTTTCTCGACGACCGCGGCAACCGGGCAGGGTTTGTGATATCTCTTCGAAATGCCGCGGTTGTACGAAGATTTTAAGGGGTAGTTTTGTCAGCGAGCCACGATCATAAGCATGATCATCAACATGAAAGGCGGCCGGCCGGCAGTCTCTTAAAGCTAAAAGCCGCACTCGCTATCACCGCAGTTTACATGGTAGCCGAGGCCGTCGGCGGATGGTGGACCGGTTCGCTTGCCTTGCTTGCCGATGCCGGACACATGCTTACGGATGTCGGTGCCCTTACGCTCACGCTTTTCGCCTTTAACTTCGCACGGCGTCCCGCAACCGCAAAAAAAACCTTTGGCTACTACCGGCTCGAGATCCTGGCGGCTTTCGTGAATGGCATTGCGTTGGTGCTGCTCGCGCTTTGGATCATTTTCGAAGCGCTCGAACGTATTCAGGTAGAGCGGGAGGTGCTCGGCCTCGAGATGACGCTGATCGCGGTCGGGGGACTGGCCGTGAACATCACCGCCGCGTTCCTGCTGCATTCCG
The DNA here is from genome assembly GCA_013695495.1 of Blastocatellia bacterium. Lineage (GTDB taxonomy): Bacteria > Acidobacteriota > Blastocatellia > Pyrinomonadales > Pyrinomonadaceae > OLB17. The sequence goes on from JACDAK010000275.1 coordinate 9,797, forward strand.
ATCACCAGCACGATCTGAACATCCGCGGAGCCTGGCTTCATGTGATGGGCGACATGCTGGGGTCGGTCGCCGCGATCATCGCGGGGTTGCTGATCATCACGTTTGGGTGGAACTGGGCCGACGCGGTCTGCAGCGTGGTCATCTCGCTCATCATAATCTTTGCAGCGTGGCGGCTTATTCTCGAATCGGTAAACGTCCTGCTAGAGGGAACGCCGAAACACATCGATCTGCCCGAAGTCGAGAGGACGATCCGGGACACCGAGGGCGTTGGGGGCGTTCACGACCTGCATGTGTGGACGATCTCGTCGGGAATCGTGGCATTGTCCGCCCACATCAGCCACGACGATACGATACCCCATTCAGAACTGCTTGTAAGGGTTCGGACAAGGTTAAAGGACGCGTTCAACATCGACCACCTCACAATACAAATGGAAACACTTGATCGCGAAGCTGAGGCAGTTTACGTTTGCGAGACCGGTATCAAGTGCTTTGAACCGACGTATCCCGGCCGGGAGATCAAATAGCATGCCGACGATCGAGCTCAAATACGGTTCAGAAAAGATCCCGTTCAATTACGACGCAGGACAATTCGACGTGCTGGGCGGCGGTTCGGCTGCGCCGCCCCTTACAGATATAGAGATCGGCGAGCGGCTGGAAGACCCGATCGGTTCGCCCACACTCTCCGAGCTGGTTCAGCCGGGCCGATCGGTTCTGTTTGTGGTGCCGGATGCGACCCGGCAGGCCGCCGCAGGGCAGATCGTGAATCTCGTGACGCGCCGGCTGATAGCCGACGGCGTGATGCCTTTTGACATCAGCATCATCTTTGCGACCGGCATACACAGACCTGTCACGCTGGCCGAGAAAGAAGAGATTCTCACGCCCTTCATCGCGCAGCGTGTTAAGACGCTCGACCACAGCCCGCGCGATTTGATGCAGATCGTTCGGGTGGGTGAGACCTCCGGGAGCATCCCCATCGAACTCAACCGAGCCTTGATGCAGTACGACCATGTGATCACGATCGGTTCTGTAGCCTATCATTATTTCGCCGGGTTTACGGGCGGGCGAAAACTGTTAACACCCGGCCTCGCGGGGTCAAGGACGATCGCGGCGACACACAAACTAGCATTTGATTGCGAAACGAAAGATAGACGCGAGGGGGTCGGTACGGGACTGATGGACGGCAATCCGGTGCATGAGGCGTTCGAAGAGTGTGCGGCAAAGATCGAAAACGTTTTTGCGATCAACACTCTCTTGAGCGAGGAGGGCAACCTTAACGGGCTTTACTGCGGCGACAGGCGGGCATCGCACCGGGCCGCATGCGATACGTATGATGCCGAGCACAATGTCGAGCTCAGAGAGAAGCGTGACTTGGTGATCGTGGATGCGGGCGGTTCCCCGCACGACATCAATCTTATACAAGCTCAAAAATCTCTCGACGCAGCGGCGTCTGCGTGCAAGCCGGGCGGGACGATCATATTTCTTGCCGCATGTCCGGATGGGCTGGGCCGAAGCGATTTCATGAAATGGTTCGAATTCGGGAACAGTTCGTCATTAGCCGAGCGTCTATGCGACGGCTACGAGGTCAACGGTCAGACGGCATGGACCCTTCTAAAAAAGGCGGAGAGCTTTGACATACAGATCGCCTGTTCGCTCGCAGAAGATGATGTCGCGAAAATGGGAATGCGAAAGATCGATGATTTGAAGAGGACCCTCGAGCAGAGCGATGGGGCAGGTACCGGCTACATCATTCCGTCAGCATCGAAATATAGGTTCACTCTGACGTGAACATTTCTTTTAGCTTGCTTGCCAGCTGCCCAAACGTGAATGGCTTTGCGATGAAGCTCGAACCTTTTTCGAGTACGCCGTTGCGGACGGCGGCACTGTCGGTATAGCCTGACGTGAAGAGGATCTTTATATTGGGCTGCAGCTCGAGGATCTTCTTAGCCAGGTCACTCCCGCCCATCTGCGGCATCACGACATCGGTCATGAGCATGTCGATACGTTGCGGTGTGCGTTTGAATACCTCAAGGGCTTCAACGCCGTTTGCTGCTTCGATAACGGTATAACCACACGTCTGAAGCACCTCACGGCTTAGATTTCTGACAACGTCCTCATCCTCGACCAAGAGGATCGTCTCTGTCCCGAAGCGGAGTTCGTTCGGCTGGGTGACGACGACCTCCGCATTGGGTGAGCTCTCGACGCGCGGCAGATATATTTTAATGGTCGTTCCGTGTTCCGGCTCAGTATAAACAGAAATGTTCCCGCCCGATTGCTTGACCACACCGTAAACAGTCGAAAGTCCGAGTCCCGTACCCTTGCCGACTTCCTTGGTAGTGAAAAAGGGCTCGAACATCTGCGTCTTTGTCTCTTCGTCCATGCCCAAACCGTTATCGCTGACAGCGATCATCACGTATTCACCGGGAGGAGTGTTGTGATTCTCGGAGGTATAAGGCACATCGAAAGAGCGATCCCCTGTTTCTATCAAGATCGATCCGCCATCGGGCATCGCATCGCGAGAGTTGATGATGAGATTGACGAGGATCTGTGACAATTGACCCGGGTCGACGCTTACCGGCGAGAGGCCGTCGCCGAGCTGAACTGAAAGTTCGATGTGCTCGCCGATCAGCCGGCGGAGCATTACCAGGGTGTCCTCGATGACGTCGTTGACGTCGATTATCTGCGGTTGAAGCATTTGCCGGCGGCTGAAGGCGAGCAGCTGATTTGTGAGCTCGGCAGATCGTTTTCCAGCCTTCATGATCTCTTCTATGTGATGACGAAGCGGGTCGTCCGCCTTCATTCGCCGCAGAGCGAGATCGCTGTACCCCGTGATCGCGGTGAGCATGTTGTTGAAATCATGGGCGATGCCGCCGGCGAGCCTGCCGATCGATTCGAGCTTTTGAGCCTGCATCAGCTGCTCTTCGCTTTTCCGGAGAGCTTCCTGCACGCGTCGTGTTTCAGACAGGTCCACCGCAAAGGCGAAATAACCTATCACGTGGCCGTTTTCGTCGATATCGGGGACGTAATCCAGACGCAAGTAGATGACATCATCGTTCGCATCGCGAGAATCTGTTACGTGAGATGGTCGTTCAAGCGTAAGGTGCTCGCCGCGGAGTGCAGCTTCCATC
>JACDAK010000301.1 GCA_013695495.1 Blastocatellia bacterium
GCTTAACTGTTCGCAGTGTGCGAACGTCAACGGCGTCGATGGTCGAATCGAAGCGCTGGAGGAACGAGAATCGCAATATTCTTAGAAGGGTTCCTTTCGAGACTGCTTCGGCATTGACTGTGAACGCGGACGAACCGAACTGCGGGCCAACGGTAAAGGTCATTTCGCCAACTGGGATCGTGAGCAACATTCGTTTGAGTTTGCCCTCGTAGGTGAATGTCTCACCTTCGGCAAACGGCATTTTGACGCGAGCTGCTCCGTTACCCTTATCGGCGACGACCCTAGTCTCCGCAACGCCGTTACCTTGAGCGAAAGCCACGTTGCCCGCGAAAGCAATCATGACGAGCAAGAACAAACCCGATATAAAGCGTTTCATAACATCCCCGTGAAATCTATTTTGTCATTATACTGCATTGTATATGTCCAACCCTACATGTTTCTTCAACTTAAGCGTACATCTTTCGACGCAGTAGAAATGTCGCGAGATGTACGTTGAATAGAAACGAGCGAAAGCCGTTGGGTGACGGCCGAGTACACATCGGCGGGGTTGATGTCCATGCAGATCCAATTTCCGCAGGTTCGGCGATGGCAATCGGTACGACAGGTTATGTCCGTTCGCTCAACGCAGATGTCGTCCGGGTGCGGGCTGCCGTTACGCCACCATTCAGTTGGCCCGAAAATGCCTACAACGGGAGCCCCGGCGGCGATCGCGAGGTGAGTGGGGCCGGTGTCGCCGCCCACGTAAAACGCAGCGTTGCGAGCAAGCTCATAGAAGCCTTTGAGAGTGGGAGTCGCGGCGATCGCCTTTCCGGATGATGCCTCAACAGCCCGTGAGGCAAGTTCGGTCTCGCGGGGGCCGGTAACGATGATGGGCGTGATTCCGGTCCGGTCGTGAATCATTTCGGCTAGGGCCCCGTAGGTTTCGGTCGGCCAGAGCTTCGTCACCCAGCCGCCGGCGGGGTTCAAAAGAGCGTACGAGCCGACTGCGCGGTCGGCGATCTCCTTCGCTTCGATACGGTGTTCGGCAGCGGTGAAGATCGGAAACTCGGGCGGGCCGGAGTGGCCGGGAATGTTGAGGGCAGCCTCGGCGAGCCGAATATTTTTTTCGATGACATGACTGTTCGGTTCGATATCAATGGTGTGAGTTAATAGAACGCGGCTCGCGGGTTCACGCAGCGCTTTCCTTGAGAAGCCCCAGCGGATCTTGGCACCGGAGAGTTTGGCAATAGCGGCTGATTTCAAAAGGCCCTGGAAGTCGAGGGCGATGTCATATTCTATTCTTCGGAGGCCGCCGATCTGCCGTCTGACCTCGGGAAGCATGTCTTCTAGGACGCTTCCGGATCGCATCGCTCTCGTATCAACCTCGACCAGCTCGTCGATCATCGGGTTTCCTCGAAGGATCTCAGCAGAACGGCTTTCAGCGACCCAGCCGATCGTCGCCTCGGGCATAGAGTCCCGCACGCGCGCCAGCGCCGGCAGCGTGTGAATTATGTCGCCGATGGCGCCGAGCTTTACAAACAGTATCCGCACGCCTCAATCTTAAGCGCTAAGGGGTGAAATATCGAAGCGGAACGAATTGTGCCGCGGTGACATTCCGGTAAAACTTTTCCCCGTCTAACGGCATCTATTTGCATAACGATATCTTTCGGGTGAGATTTATGAAAAAAATTAGCTCAGCGTTGCTTTTGATGATCGGTGCGTTCGCACTTGTTTCGTTTGCGCAAACATCGAATATTCGTAAATCAGATATGGCGCCCCCGGAGGTAGACCGTATTATCAAGCAGGTTGCGGCGAATGAGGACGATTTCCGCTACGCTCTGTCTAATTACGTTTTTAATCGCAGTGCGACGATCCAGACCGTTGGGATGGGCGGGCAGATCACGGGCGTGTATCGGCGAGACTCGTTCATGACGTTCTCGAGCGAAGGACAGCGCTTTGAACGCGTAACGTTCGCACCGGTTTCAACGCTGACGGAGATAAGCGTGACGCCAGAGGATCTGGAAGATCTCGGCGGCGTTAACCCTTTTGCGATCGAGCCACGGTATATTCCGCAGTACAATTTCGGATTTGTCGGCAAAGAGAAAATCGACGATCTGGAACTGTATGTTTTCGACGTCACGCCCAAGAAGATACCAAGCGTGAGCAGCGGCCAGCGGCTATTTACAGGCCGTATCTGGGTTGACGAACGCGATCTGATGATCGTCAAGTCGAAGGGCAAGGCTGTGCCCGAGACGAAGCGCAATAAATTCCCGATAGTTGAAACGTGGCGTGAGAACGTTGACGGTAAGTACTGGTTTCCGGCGTATTCTTTTGCTGACGACGAACTCGTTTTCGACAGCGGGCAGGTCGTTCGCATGAGAATGAAGGTGACCTATGACGATTATAGGGTAGGGCGCAGCGACGTTCGGGTTCTGGATACTGACGAGGATATTCAGGACGAGCCGTTGCCTACGCCGAGTCCGTCGCCTCGCCGTCCGCAATAACCTGCCCGAGATTGGCGGCTACGGCGGCACGCGTTTCCTCCAGAAGCGTCATAACATCTTTTGGACCGTCGGCCGTCATTATTTCTAAGGGCGGAGAAAGTTTCATCTCGATCGTACCGGGGTAGAGAACCCCGGTACGTTTCCCCATCATCCAGTCCGTGTTGGTGATCGAGACCGGAACGATCCGGGCGTTAGTCTGCAGGGCGAGGTGAAATGCTCCTTTCTTGAAGGGGAGCAATTCACCGGGCAGTGCCCGTGTTCCTTCAGCGAATATCCCGAACGAATAGCCACTCTCCATCACCTTTCTGGCGTTTTCCATCGAGCTTAGTGCTTTGTCGGGATTTGAACGGTCGATCGCCAATATATTTACAAAGTGCATGCCTTGTCCGAGAACCGGGACTTTCAGCAACTCCTTTTTGGCGACGATCCCTATTCGTTTTCCTGTGAAGCGGAAGAGCGCCGCGGTATCAAGATACGAACGGTGATTCGACACAAAAACGTAGGACTCGCCGGGTTCGAGGTGTTCGGTTCCGGTGACGCGAACCTTGGCTCCGCAGAGATGCAGCCAGGTTTTCGCTCCCCAAAGTGCGATGGGATAAAGCCATAAGCGTCGGTTGATGATGTACAGGAAGGGAAGCGCCGGCAGCGCTATGAAAAGAAGCATCGAGCCCGCCACGACCCAACACCACCAATATCGAAGTTTTCCGACAAGGCGCGATTTGTTAGACTCAGAGACAGGAAAAACGAGTTTCTCATTCTCCGTTATCGCTGCCGACGAAGACTTTGCCAAAGGTTCTGACATAGCTAGGACATTACTCTGCTCGAATAGTAAAGAATTTGGTAGCGGTTAACAACAACGGCCACAAATCTATGCGACCTTCAATTGCTCACCGATTCGCGATCGTAACGCTCGCGTTCTTTGCTTTTTCTATCGCGGTGCAGGCTCAGG
>JACDAK010000051.1 GCA_013695495.1 Blastocatellia bacterium
GGCATGTGGGTCATGTCGGGCGTGTCGCGGCGAAAGACTTTGCCGGGTGCGATGATGCGGATCGGCACGCCGCGGCGTTCCATGGCACGGATCTGCACGGTGGATGTTTGCGAACGCAGAGCGAAGCCTTCGGTCGTATAGAACGTGTCCTGAGACTCGCGAGCGGGATGCCCCTCAGGGATGTTCAGGGCCTCGAAATTGTAGTAATCGGTCTCGATCTCGCGGTCGTCTTCGATCGCGTAGCCCATGGAAACGAAGATATCCTCGATCTTCTGACGCAGGATGGTGATCGGGTGAAGGTTGCCGGGACGCGGGCGACGGCCGGGGATCGTGACATCGACGCGTTCGAGTTCCGTGCGTGCGTCGTTGATGTGTTGTTTGAGCCTAGCTTCGGTTTCTTCGATCCTATTGGTGATGTCTTTCTCAACCGATTGGACGAACTGGCCGAATTCGCCGCGTTGTTCGGGTGATACCTTGCCGATAAACTTCTTTGAGTCGGCGAGTGCGGACTTTTTCCCGGTGTGACGAACCTTGAGCTCGCCGAGTTCGCGAAGCGCAGTTTCGGCTTCGGCCAATCCGCTGCCGTTGAGTTCGAGCTTGTCGAATTTCTCGAAATCTTGTGTGAACGCAGAATGCGCCGCTTCTACAATCTGTTTCTCGTCTGTCATGTGTTTCGATGCTGATCGGTAAGCGATATCGAAGTGAATAATTTTAGCAGGTAACGGGGTGCGAGGTAAATCCTGGCCGGCAAGGGTTTCGGAAACTTATTCGGTTGATTCGAAGCAGACGGCGGGGCTCTGGTATGATTCCCTTTCGGATAAATTTGAACAAATGAAAGCAATTGTAAAAAGCAAAGCTGAACCGGGGTTGTGGATAGAGGACGTTGCGGAGCCCGAAATGGGCATAAACGACGTGATGATCCACGTTAAACGGGGCGGCATCTGCGGCACGGACCTGCACATTTATAACTGGGACGCGTGGGCGCAGGCGACGATAAAGGTGCCGACGGTGATCGGCCACGAATTTGTGGGTGAAATCGTTGACGTTGGTTCAAATGTTCTCGATTTTTCGGTCGGAGATATCGTCAGTGTCGAAGGTCACTTGGTATGTGGCCGCTGCCGCCATTGTATGGCAGGCCGCCGAGCCTTGTGCGCCAATACCACGGGCATCGGCGTCAATACTGACGGCGGATTTGCGGAGTTCATTGCGGTTCCTTACACGAACATATGGAAGCATGGACCGGGGATCGACCTAGACGTCGCCGCGATATTTGACCCCTTTGGAAACGCCGTGCACACGGCGTTAGAGTTTGAAGTGTTTGGCGAGGACGTGCTGATAACCGGTGCGGGGCCGATCGGTATTATGGCCGCGGCGGTCGCGAGACATGCGGGTGCGAGAAACATTGTTATAACCGATGTGAATCCTTTTAGGCTTGAGCTGGCTGAAAAGATGGGCCACGTCACTCGAGCGGTCGATGTCAGCAAGACGTCCATCAAAGACGTACAGAAAGAGCTTGGCATGAAAGAGGGGTTCGACGTCGGAATGGAGATGTCAGGGGTTCCAACGGCCTTCAAAGACATGCTCGCGAATATGTTCCACGGCAGCAAGATCGCCTTCCTCGGCATTCCGGCCGAACAATTTCCGATCGATTGGAAGACCGTCATCTTCAACATGATCACCATCAAAGGCATCTACGGCCGCCAGATGTATGAGACGTGGTACCAAATGTCGAACCTATTGGACGCCGGCGTCGATATCTCGCCCGTGATCACGCATCGGTTTTCTTATAGAGATTTTGAGCAGGGATTTGAGGCGATCAAGGAAGGGAACTGTGGGAAGGTGGTGTTAGATTTCGAAGCAATGTGAACGAAGCCGTGTGGGAATGCAGAAAATCTTCTACAAATCCACCCAATCCAGCGCGGTAATTTCGGCTCCAACAGCCATGGGTTATGTGCCTCGGAACTCCGATTGTGTTGTATTATATTGAATATGACTGACCAAGCGCTACTACAACGAATCACACTGGAACCCGCCGTCATGACAGGCAAACCCGTGATAAAGGGTACTCGATTGACCGTCGAGTTTTCTTAATCTTCTGGCACATGGAGCGACGACCAATGAGATCTTAGGTGAGTACGACGGGTTGGAGCCTGAAGACATACAGGCTTGCTTGCTTTTCGCAGGAGAAGCTTTAAGCAGGACGGAGTTTATGCCGCTTGCAATGGAGACTGCGTAGATGCGATTCATGGTCGATGAATGTACAGGCCCCAAGGTTGCGGATTGGCTGCGAATCAAAGGCCACGAGGTCTTGAAGACGAACGGGCGGCCAATAAGATCGAGGTCTTACAGCAATTGCTCGCCAATTCCCGGACAGTTACTGTCACAGAATCGAAGGTGCGGATTGCCTAACTATCGAAAGCTGCCCCACCGCCGTCTGGGGACGCACCAAAGCAGCGCATAGTAGCTTCCAAGTAGCCAGTTTCTGAGCCCGTAACCAGCCTTAACTATTCTTAGTATGTACGGAAAATTCAAACAACACCTTGAAAACACGGTCAGCGAGATTCGCGAGGCGGAGCTATATAAGAACGAACGGATTATCGAGGGGCCGCAGGACGCTCGGATCGAGGTTGGGGGGCGCGAGGTCTTGAACATGTGCGCCAATAACTATCTTGGTTTGTCGGACCATTCGACGATAGTTGAGGCGGCGAGGAAGTCGTTGGACGAGTGGGGTTACGGGCTTTCGTCGGTGCGGTTTATCTGCGGCACGCAGGCGATACATAAAGAGCTGGAGCGGAAGATCAGCGAGTTTTTGGTAACTGAGGATACGATACTTTATACGAGCTGTTTTGATGCGAACGGGGGTTTGTTTGAGACGCTACTGGGCGAAGAGGATGCCGTGATTTCGGACGAGCTGAACCACGCGAGCATCATTGACGGAATAAGGTTGTGTAAGGCTGCACGGTTTCGATATAAGAACAGCGATATGGCCGATCTGGAGGCGAAGCTTGGAGAGTCGAAGTCGGCACGGTTCAGGATGATCGCGACGGACGGTGTTTTTTCGATGGACGGGTATATCGCGAAGCTTGAGGAGATCTGCGATCTGGCCGAGAAGTACGATGCGATGGTGATGGTCGACGACTCGCATGCGGTAGGGTTTATGGGCAAGCGCGGCCGCGGTACGCATGAGCATTGCGGTGTGATGGACCGGATCGATGTGATCACAGGGACGCTTGGAAAGGCCCTTGGGGGGGCAAGCGGGGGATATACGAGCGGGAAGAAGGAAATGATCGAACTGCTGCGGCAGCGGTCGCGGCCTTACCTTTTTTCGAATTCAGTCGCACCGCCGATAGTTGCGGCTTCAATCGCTGCGATCGAGATTTTGCAGGGTTCTACTGAGCTTCGGGATAAGCTGATGGATAACACTCGATATTTTCGCGAGAAGATACAGGAGATCGGGCTTGAGGTGCTGCCGGGTGAGCATCCGATCGTGCCGGTGATGTTTGGTGAGGCTCAGCCCGCTGTGAAGATGGCGGAGGCCTTGCTAGAGAAAGGCGTGTACGTTATCCCGTTCTCATTCCCGGTCGTGCCGAAAGGGAAGGCGAGGATAAGGACGCAAGTGTCGGCCGCTCATTCGAAGGAAGATCTCGATTTTGCAGTGGAGAAGTTTGCGGAGGCAAAGGCGGAACTCGGCCGATCTGCGGTGTCCGAGTCCACGTAATAGCCCGGTGATCTGTGTGGTTTCGTGGTTCTCCACATAAGAGGTTGTTACCCACGAAACCACACGAAACGACGCCAAAAAGAGCCTTTTGCTAAGCCTAGGCAGCGGCTTGCTGCTGATTGTTCAACGCGTCCTTCGCTTTGCCGGCGATGGTTGCGAAAGTTTCGGGCTGTTTTACTGCCATGTCGGCGAGGACCTTTCGGTCGAGTTCGATCTCGGCGAGCTTTAGCCCGTGCATAAATTGCGAATATTTCATGTCGTTGAGACGGCATGCCGCATTGATGCGGACGATCCATAGCTTGCGGAAATCGCGCTTCCTCAGTTTTCGGCCAGTGTACGCGAAATTAAGCGCCCGCTCGACCGATTCTTTCGCCGATCGATACAACTTTGACTTTGTTCCACGATAGCCTTTGGCTAAGGCCAATATCTTTTTGCGTTTTTCTAAGCGCTTATTACCACGTTTTACTCTAGGCATAATTCCTCCAATGCGGAGTTTGATTGCGGATGCGGAATATATAATTCATCGCAGCCGATTGTTCACTTCAAAATCCGAGATAAAAATCTGAAATAAAATTAGTCGCGCCCGTACGGCAGCATCTTCTCTACACGCTTTTGATCGGCCTCGGACACGATCCCATCGATGTCGAGATTGCGCTTTCGCTTCGACGTCTTTTTCGTAAGGATGTGGCGAGCGTGCGAATGGCCGCGTTTGAATTTACCGCTGGCCGTTGAGCGAAATCGTTTCGCCGCGCCCTTATGTGTTTTAAGTTTTGGCATTATATTTCTCCTAGTTACTTATCCAATGTTCTTATTGCGGCCTCGACTACCGCCAGTGCCCTGGCAACAGCCTTTGCGTCGACAGCGTCGATCGTGTCATTCTCCGTATGGATCGTCCGCAAAACCGCAGGAAAATTTTCAGGTTTGATCTCTTGTCCGGTCAATACTTTTACGATGTTCGCGGCCTCGCCCGCCGGTCCTAGGCTGAAGGAATACGACTGCACTCCATCGACAATAAAGCTACGATGGTCGCTCGCGGGATAATCTTTGCTGACAAATTGTGCCGCTTTCATACGAGCCGCCTCGGCTTTAAAGTTCTTAACGAATTCGAGATTCTCATCCGCGGACCAAAGCCAAAGCGTGTCACCGGCTCCGAATACGTCAAAATTTATATATATCTGCGGCAACCCCTTCTCTTTGCGATTCTGAACGTAAATCCTTGAACCGACTAGTCCCTGCTCTTCTTGATCCCAAAACGCTCCCTGCAGACGAATATTCTTCAGCGGCCGTTCGCGAAATGCCTTAAGCAGTGAGATGACTGCGGCAGAGCCCGATGCATTATCAATCGCGCCCGTGCCGACGCCGACCCGGTCGAGATGAGCTCCGATCATCACCATCTTTTTAGCGTCAGGATTTATTACCTCGGCAATGATATTGAGGCCCTCGATCCTTTCGCCGCGCCGATTCTTATCAGAAAAGCCTTCGGTCGAAACCCGAATCTTTAGCTTACGCAGCTCGGCAAGGATCGCCTCGCCGCGGGCTTTGTTGTCAGCGGCTTCGGTGATGTTCTTTACGTATGAAAAGTAGGCCTGAGCATCATGCGTCTGAGCACCGGCAATCGCGGCGAACACCAATATGCACAATACCGATACTGAATGCCTAATCGTCATCTGATTCATCTTCGTCATCATTAGACTCTTTCTTGTCGTCCTTGCCGACGGCGTTCTTCTCTTTGGCATCCGCTGTCTTGGTCTTTTTCGGGTTAAAGATGGTGAACATCTGGTAACCTTCCATCTTCGGTGCCACTTCGACGTCGCCAAGGTCTGCGAGATCTTGGGTCAAGCGAGCCAGGATCTTTGCTCCCAACTCACGGTGAGTCATTTCGCGTCCGCGGAATGCGATCGCGGCTCTGACCTTGTCACCGCCGTCTAGCCACTCGCGGGCATTTTTCATGCGATAGGCGTAATCGTGGTCGTCCGTGCCGGGCCTAAATTTGATCTCTTTGACCTGAACCGTAACCTGCTTCTTTTTCGCCTCATGAGCCCGTTTTTTCTGCTCATACATAAACTTGCCGTAATCGATAAGCTTACATACGGGCGGCTTTGCCTTGGGTGCGATCTCGACAAGATCGATCCCTCGGCGGCGTGCCTCTTGGATGGCGTCTCGGGTGTCCATTACACCGAGCGCTTCGCCATCTTCCGTTACGACACGGACTGAAGGAACCCTGATCCGTTCATTCGTACGATGCTGCGGCTCACGAAATCGCGGCCGCTGACCTCTTCCACCAAATCTTCTAGCGATATTGCCTCCTAAAGTTCATTTCGATCCTAAAGACTGCGAGCCAGCTTTTGCTGAGTTATCGTCTCAAGGAACTCTTCGAGGCTCATCTGGCCGATGTCCCCCTGTTTCCTTTCTCGAACGGCAATCTTGCCTTCTTCGAGCTCTTTGTCACCGAGTATTAACATGAACGGGACCTTCTGCATTTGAGCGTCCCTTATTTTCGCACCGATTTTATCAGATTTCGTATTCGTTTCAACGCGGAACCCTGCGCCTTTTAACCTGCCGGCGATCTCAAGCGCGTAATCGTTGATCCGATCGGTTATCGGTAAGACCGCTACCTGGACCGGGGCGAGCCACAGTGGAAACGCCCCTGCGTAATGCTCGATGAGCACGCCGAAGAATCTTTCGATGGACCCGAACAATGCCCGATGGATCATGAACGGGCGATGTTTCAGGTTGTCCTCAGCGGTGTATTCCAGCTCGAACCGCTCGGGGAGATTAAAGTCGAGCTGGATAGTGCCGAGCTGCCACACGCGACCGATCGCGTCTTCGATCTTGATGTCGATCTTTGGGCCGTAAAATGCCGCTTCGCCTTCGATCCGATCGTACGATATGCCGCGTTGATCCAACGCGCTGGCTAGTTGAGCTTCGGCTTGCGCCCAATCCGCGTCAGCACCGAGATAGCCTTTGTTCTCGGCATCTCCGCGTACAGAGAGCTCAAACTTAACGTTGTCGAAGCCGTAGGTTTCAAATACCTTTATCGCGAAGTCGAGACAATCGACGACTTCGGCGTGAACCTGATCGGGACGAACGAACAAATGAGCATCGTCGACCGAGAATCCGCGAACCCGCATAATGCCGTGCAGCGTGCCGGAAAGTTCCGCACGATAGACAGTGCCCATTTCGGAATAACGCTGTGGCAGGTCGCGATACGACCGCGGCGATGACTTGTAAATGCCGATGTGGAACGGGCAATTCATCGGCTTGAGCCGGTATTCCTCGTCTTCGATGCTCGTCGGCGAATACATCGAGTCGGCGTAGTTGCCTTCGTGGCCGCTGGTCACCCAGAGATCGCGCTTGGCGATGTGCGGGGTGTAGACGAAGCTATATCCACGATTTTCGAGTTCCTCGCGAAGGAGTCGCTCCATCTCGTTGCGGATTATGCCGCCTTTCGGGTGCCACAAAATCAGGCCTTGGCCGAACTCGTCCGAAATGGAAAAGAGGTCGAGTTCGCGGCCGAGTTTTCGGTGATCCCGCTTCTCGGCTTCTTCACGCTGTTTGGTCCAGGCATCGAGTTCTTCTTGCGTAGCGAAAGCCGTGCCATAGATCCGTTGCATCTGCTGATTCGCAGCGTCGCCTTTCCAATACGCACCGGAGAGGGCGAGCAGCTTGAATGCCTTCAGCTTGCCGGTATGCGGGACGTGCGGGCCGAGGCAGAAATCGATGAACTCAGAGTTGTCTATGTAATAGATGCTCGCGTTGTCGCCCGCCTTTTCGTCTATGAGTTCGCGTTTGAGCGGTTCGTCGCGTTCGGCAAAGATGTCGAGAACGCGCGCCTTTTCTATTTCTTCGCGCCGATATGGAAGGTTCTGCTTCGCCATCGCCTTCATTTTTTTCTCGATGACCGGCAAATCGTCTTCCGTGAGGTTGCGTGGAGCGATGACGTCGTAATAAAAGCCGTAACGCGGGTCGTCCATCAGGGCCGGACCGACGCCAAGCTTTGTCCCCGGAAAAAGGTCGAGCAAGGCGGCCGCGAAAAGATGCGCAGCCGAATGACGAATGACCTCAAGGCCGTCGCGAGTGTCAGCGGTGATCGGTTCGATCGAGATGATCTGGTCGGTGGCTGAAAGCTCTTTATTCAGATCGACATCTTCGCCGTTCACTTTCGCGGCGAGGGTTTTCTTTAACACGTCGCGATCGAACTCTTTGATCGCACCCGCGACCGTCACAGGCGCAGGGATAGCTCGCTCGTTACCGCTGAAATTTACGACTAATTGGCTCATAACTAGCTGGGCGCGATCAAACAACATGCTTCTGCGAGGCGCTGTCACCTCGTCTAACCTAAATGCCGTTTACGGATCGACGTCCAACACCTACTACTTAACAGATCAGATTTGATAAAAGCGACTTTGCCAGGTTCTGAGTATAGCCCAGAATGTCACGCTATTAGGAGCGTGTCGTAGTAGTTATAATTACAGCAAAGTTCTTTGAAAGCATCTTATCAAAAATTTGGAAGCGGCAGACGAGAATGCCTGCCGCGTCACTATCGAAACAATGAATATTACAGGGTCAAGGACGAGAAATCAAGCCTCGGCAGCAGTTATGGGGGATTCAGGCAGCAGCGCCTGACTTGCTCCGACAAACTTCCATGCTGCTTCTTCATCGGTAGTCTCAAAGATGCGGATCTCTACGTTGAAGGCGGGTGCGATGAGTTCGAGAAAATTGCGCATCCACGGTCGCGGTCCGACGACGGCATAGCGGTCCACTTTTGAAAGGGCTTTGTATTTGACCTTAAAAAGATCGCCATTGAGAACTGCCATAAGGTCGAACCCGCCGAAGTCCTTCATGCGTACGAGCACGTTGATCTTGTCGTGACGTTCGAACGCAAGGTTAATCTCCTTTACCGCATTTTCTATGTCTTGCTCGACAATTCGACCATTCACCGCATACGCGAAGACCTTGTCGTTGGTCGTCTGAATGAAGTGAATTGCTGGAAGCGGGGACGGTGGCTGCGGTAGCGGCTCGGGCCTTTCGGATGCCCAAGAAAATGCCTGATCACGCTCACCGGGTTCGAACACTTTGACGTCGATAGACGAGAAGACGAGGCCCTCGATACGGGCCACTGCGGCCATCCATCCTTTGTCCGTTACCATCGCGATGCGATAAAAGTGATGTAGGGAGCCCAGTTTGCTCACGCCGTCTATGATGTCTTTCACGAAGCCTTCGAGCGTGTAATGGGCTGAGCTGTCGATCTCGATAAATATTGAAATTCGCTCGCGGTGCTTCAGCGCATCCTCGACAGCCTTGGATCCTTTTGTGACGTCGTCGCCGGTAATATCGCCGGTGATCTTCATGGCGACGAGATGTTCAGGTGAATTCTGCAGTTCAAGCATATCCGTACTCCTTCAGTAAGAAGGTCTGTGCAGGCGGCCGTATGATCTTTGATACGAATCTACATCAATAAAGTTCGGATGGCTTAAGAACTTTCACGTGAGGACCGGACTGCGGGGTTTAAAATAAAAATGGTAGGCACTAGCAGAGTTGAACTGCTGACCCCTACCGTGTCAAGGTAGTGCTCTACCACTGAGCTAAGTGCCTACGCTTCGCCTCGAGAGCGAATCCAAAGAATGCCAAACGGTGTGGTGGGTGTCAAGTGTTGATTAGATCGCGCTATTGTTTGCCATGGCCACAGCTTTTGCGATGTCGGATGATAGTTCGGAGTACATCTTGTCGCGAGCGTCGCTATTGGGGGCGCGGAGGATCGCGGAAGGGTGATAGGTAGCGATGGATCGCGGGGCGAACTCGGAGGCCAACCACTGGCCGCGCATCCGAGTGATGCGAAAGTCGCGGCCGAAGAGCGTTTGAGCGGCGGTGGCACCTAGGCAGACGAGAACCGAAGGCTTTACGATCTCGATCTCGGCTCCGAGCCAAGGTGTGCAGGCGGCTATCTCGCCCAGCCGCGGCTTTTCGTGAATGCGGCGCTTTCCTCGCGGTTTCCATTTGAAGTGCTTGACGACGTTGGTAATGTAGGCAGCTGTAGGGTCGAGGCCAGTTTCGTCGAATGCTTTGCGAAGTATCTTTCCGGCAGGGCCGACGAACGGATGTCCGCTGAGGTCTTCTTCGTCGCCGGGCTGTTCGCCAACGAACATTATCTTAGCGCTGAGAGATCCCTCCCCGAAGACCGCCTGAGTCGCGTCTTTGTAAAGGTCGCAGCCTTTGCAGTGCTGTGCCGCGGCGCTGAGCGAGGTGTGGGCGAGCTGCGGAGGGAAGTAGTCAAGAGCGCTTTTATCTTCTGACATGTAAATAGAGTATCACCCGAAACTTAGGACCCGGAGCGTTTTGTTTGACTCTTTTCTCGATCGAGCAGCTCGGTAGTACCTTCCACGACACTTGCAGGAGTCTGCAAACGCCGGGTTGTCGGGGAGGGCTCTAGTTCCGCGGGAACTTCCTCAAAAGACTGATGCTCGGGTGGGCGCGGTAGGGTTTTACCGACTTTGTATCCCAAGTAGATGTTGGCGAACTGGTAAAACGCTACAACAATGCTGCAAGCGAGTGCGACAAACAGCAGCCCGCGATCGAGGTTGCCAAAAAGAAATGCGAGCAGGATGGTTGCTGAGGTTATAGAAAGTCCGGCGCCCACCAATTGGAGCGTTCGTATTTTCGTGAGCTGCTCTTCGCGAGTAATTGGATTGAAAGGATTTCGACGTGAAAGGGCTGTCGGATCGATGATCCACTCGCCACAGGTCCGGCAATATGCATCAGGTGATTGATCGGGTGCTCCACACTTTGAACAGAACATAAGGTAAGTTCAGCTAGCGGTGATGCCGGAACAAAATCGGTGCATGCCGATGGCGACCAGTTTCGTTGTGCGGTCGTCCTGGTCATAGTCGGGGTTCACCTCGGAGAATTCAATGATCTTTGTGTTGGCGAGCGATGCAGCGTATTTCACGAGGGTGATAAATTCGCCGGCGCGGAGGCCGAGGGGGGACGGAGCGGAGGTGCCGGGGGCATCGGACGATCGCACCGCGTCGAGATCGAATCCGAAAAAGGTATTGAGGGAAGTGCTGTGATTTACGAAGTTGAGTCGGATCTGTTCTTTGATCTCGGTGTCGATCTCGGAACGTGAGCGCAGCATTTCGAGACTGATGCGGTGTACGCCGAGGTTGCGGATGTAGTCGTAATAAATGGGTGAACAGAAGTGGGTTTGATAGCCGACCTCATAAAAGTAGTCGGGGCGGAGCAGTTTTTCTTCGAGCAGTTGGCGGTAAGGAGTGCCGCTGTTGCGCTGTTCTGCTACGCGAACGTCTAGATGTGAATCGACATTGACAGCGATCCAGTTGGCTGCACCGTAGGTTTCGCTCATTGCTACGCCGTCGGGATAGGACACATCATTGCCTCCGCCGAGAACAATGACGCGTTTTCCGTCGCGGAGCAGAGCGGCAACGACGGCAGCGTGGTTCTCGTGGGTTTCTTCGAGGGAGTTGCCGAGCTTTACGTTGCCGACATCGATGATGTTTCGTGCGATGTTGAAGGTGGTGAGCTTGTAGAATTGCCGGCGGATCGCATCGGGAGCTTTTGCTGCCCCGGGGCGGCCTCCGTTGCGGCGCACGCCTTCATCCTGAGCGCATCCGAGAATCGCGATCTCAGCTCGGTCGTAGAATTCTTCGCCGGAACGCACAACCTCGCCGAGACGGGGGTCGTTGCGATCGCCTCTGGGAACAAAGACGTTCGGGTCGGGCGGGGTTGTTAGTTCGAACAGGGAAGTCATGGCGGTCATTTTAACCTAGAAAGACGGTGGGAAAAAACGCTATCTCTCGCAGCAGGGGCATTTGAAGTTTGAAGCGGCGGTGTCGATCTTGGAAAAACGCTTGTCGGATGCTGCTCGAATCGGTTCGCGGTCGTTGGAATCGAAGTAATCGTTAATGGCATTGACGACCTGGAGTTTATCGAGATTTCGGAGTGAGAAGAACCCGTTTAACACAACTGTTACGTTATCGTTCATATCAATCTATTATGCGATATAAAAGAAACGGGTTGGAAGGAACCCGCTTGGCGAAAAGGAAAAAACCGCATTTTAGGGTTCTCGCTTTTCATCGCGCGACCGGTTTTCGAAGCCGCGCAGGTCGGAGTTGCAACCTCGCAGGTCGGAGCTGCAACGTTCGAACTAGGAACACATTGGGATCTTTACGTTACTCCTCGCCGCAAACTCGATCGCTTCTTCATAGCCGGCGTCGGCGTGGCGGATGATGCCTAGGCCGGGGTCGGTGGTTAGGACGCGTTGGATGCGGGCGGCGGCTTCCGGGGTGCCGTCGGCGACTATGACCTGACCGGCATGGAGGGAATAGCCGATGCCGACGCCTCCGCCGTGGTGAAGCGAGACCCAGGTGGCGCCGCCGGCGACGTTGATCATAGCGTTGAGATAGACCCAGTCAGCAATAGCGTCGGAGCCGTCGAGCATGGCTTCGGTCTCGCGGTTAGGCGAGGCGACGCTGCCGCAGTCGAGGTGATCGCGGCCGA